>DASULL010000237.1:0-13510 GCA_036278215.1 Gammaproteobacteria bacterium
CTAGAGTAAGCAGGCTGAAAACAGCCGCAAAATACCGGATTAGTCGGGCGTTCATGGACTTAGCCTGTAAAGGTTATTGCAACTCGTTCGTGTTGGTCACGACTTCGGCGCTGAACGCAAATTGGTCGGGGCCGATGGACGCGACTGTCCTGCTGCCGGCCTTTCCTTGGCAACGATCAGGTCATCGATCCAGAACGACTGCTCGACTGGTGAGCCATCACCGATGTAGGGACCGATCGCCAGCTGATTGAACCGCATGTTCGGGTGCTGCCCGGTTCGCAGCAAAATGTTGGTGTGGTTCAAGATGAGCTCTCCGTCTATCCACATCTTCACCACACCATCAGCAACGCCTTTACCGTTGACGATGCTGTTAAGCTTTATAAATGTTTCGACCCTGTGCCAATCACCCTTGTAATTTGGGCCCTGGGCATCTGTAAAGCTGACGCTCTTCGCCTTCCAAGACTTGCCGTTACGGTAAAGGGATCCAGCAGAGTAGCAATCGCCAGCCCCATAACCGTCGGAATCACCGTTACAACCGGCAACGCCGCGAGCCTCGGTCACATTCACAAGGTTTCTATTAATCTGTCCTTGATCGATATTTTTAGTATCTTGAATGACAAACTGCATCCGGCCGCCATTCTCTTCCACATAAACGGTCAGATACGTCTGCGCCAGCCCGCTCCATTTATCATCAAGATTAGTCAAAAAATGAAATTGATGCGGATGGTACGACCGGCCTGATCCAACCCAGTTACTGCTGTGCTTGATGTAGTAACTCAAATAAACCGAATCGGTTTCAGGGAAGGTGCGGCGCATAGCTCCCCCGCTAACCGGGGTTGTGGCACCAGCTTTGAAAAGATAGTGCAGAGAGCCGTTGCTGCCAGGGATGCGCTCGGTCTTTGAGATAGTCTGGTTGGTGCTGTCATACCAGCCCCGGCCAGACAGAGATGCATCGTCAAATTTCTCATCTATCAGGGGTGTAGCCGCACTGGCGCCAGCGGAACAAAGCGCAGTGACCAAGGTAAGAGTTTTCCAATAGTTCATTTTGTTTCCGCACCAGTTAGCGTATTTAAACGGCGGCAAATAAAAGCTTGAAAAGCTTTTACGACTTCACTTAAAGGATTAAAACCCCCTAAAGAAGCAGCCTGAAGCGGTGACTACGCGGTGGGCTCAATACGCGGCAAGGAAAACTCAACCCCTACTAAGGCCACCCGTAGTCAGCGCGAGCTCAGTGTAGCCAGCCGACCCTGGTGGAACCTGAAAGCGGTCACACTGCCAACCTTCATCATCAACTTGAAGCACCAAGCTGAGAACCAGTGCAGCGGCTATTAGTGAATAAAGTCTCAACCCGGAATGTCGCCAAATTGAGACAGCATTCAATTTATAGAGGAGTTGGTGCAGAACCTTTAAAAGCGAACGACTTACCCTGGAGCGGCTTTCTGAATGCGCCGAGCTCTTCGGGCGGCAACGAGGACGCGACCGCGGCAGACAAACCTAGGGTAAAGCCGATCAGCACCCAAATGTGTGGGTAATAGAGCACCGAGATGAAGGCACCGCTGACGAGTAGGCCGAACATGGAAACGACCATGGCACGTGCGAGCAGCGGCAGCTCGAGAGCATGTGCGAAAAGCTCATGCCGCTTGGCATCTAGTCGAACGAGCTCCAGCAAGCGCCGGAACATGATCCAGGAGATGCTCAGAAACAACAGGATCCCGACCAAGCCTAACTCTGGTATTACCGTAAAATACAGCGAGTGTGCGACCCGCCCACCGTGCAAGCGCACATGGCCCGGCCGATATTCATCTGACCGCACTTCGTACTCCACTACCCGCCAGGGATAATTGGAGGCGCCGACGCCGACGACCGGGTGGTCGAGGAACATCTCCCAGCCTCGCCGCCAGGAATAGAGGCGGTCGTTGCGAGTAGAGTCTTCAGCATCTGCTATCGTGCGCATCTCCTCGATGTATTCAGTGGAAACCATCGCTAACCCGATCAATCCCAAGACACAGACAACGATCAGGTTACGGATACGTTGGCGGGAGAATAGGATGATTCCGAAAAACACGGCCATCAGCCCAAGGAAGCCACCGCGCGAGTCGCTTACTACTACCGCTGTCGCCAAGATCCCGACAGCCGCCATGTAGAACAGGCGGCGCCAGATCGGCTGACCAGGACGCTGCAGCAGGTAGTAGGCATAGGGGATGGCCATGTTGAGCGCCAGCGAGAGATCGTTTTCGTCCTCGAGAAAGCTCCCCATACCCTGACCTTCGTGGGTAATGGCCCAGAGCGCAATCAGAATATGGATAACAATCCAACTGTTGAAGAAGGCAACCAGCCGTCGCTGGTTGATAAGCAGGGCCGCCGCGGGCAGTGTGCCGGCGATAAAGTAAGCGACCATCTGCTTGAACGTTTCGAACACCCAATATTGGTTTACCGCCCATAGGACACTGGCAGCGATCAAAACAATAAAAGCGATGTGCAGCACGATCAGCCGATCTTTCAGCATCCGCTTATCAGCTACAGCCAGCCACACTAACGGCATCAGTAGCGTCATCAGCAGCGGCAGACGCAACGGCGCGATTGGCGGGAACACGGTCTGTGGCCGCAAATATTCGAAGGCGAAGAACAGCACCAGCAGCCAGAATGCCAGCCCCAGCCGATCACGGCTGGTTTTCTCCCTGCTCTTGCTTGCAGTGAACACGTTCACTGCCGCGCTCATGATTGGACCCCCTGTTCTTCGAGCGCCCTCAGGAGCTGATATAGCCCGTCACAGAACGGCGTTTCCCGAGCTCTGACTTTACCGGCGAAGCGAATCCACATACGGCTCTTGTCATCCGCTGATCTCGGCCGATTTTCTGATGGTACGTACCACACGTTTCGCTGCTCCGGTGAATTCACAACTCCGCCTCCTGTTCAACGATGCTCCCCCCCCTGCAACAAATCGACAAATTTTTCGCTTTGAGCTCTCCGGCTGAAAGCAGTCAACGAAGGAGTGGAGCTAAGTTTCAGATTTTGGGGCGCTTCGACATAATCGTGATAAAGCGATGCCAGCGTAGCGCTCATGGCTGCCTCGTCCCCCGGCGGGACGATACGAGCGCAGCCTGTTTGGCGGGCCAGCCAAGCCGTGTCGCTGTATGGCTCTGTTATCAGAAGAACCTCGCGGCGAGCGGCCAGATAGTCGAACATCTTGGCGGGGATCTGCATGGGCTGCGCCTGCGCAAAGTTGATCAGCACGTTTGCTTCTGCCAACAAGGCTCCTACCTCCGCGGCGGGAACCCTGGGATGAATAACTACACAGTCCTGCAATCCGTTTTCTTCGATCCAGCTAGCCACGCTGGCGCCGTTCCAGGACTGGCAATCACCGACCAAACGGACCATTACCCGGCTTCGGTCGACATCAGGCCGGTTGACCAACTCACGGATTCCCCGCAGCAATGGAAATGGATCACGGTTGTAGTACAGCGAGCCGGCATACAGCAGGTAGAGCTTGCCGCAGGGCGGCGGCAGCGCCTCTACTTCGCCATCAAAGCCATTCAGCACCAACTGGATCTGCTCACGTTTCTCGGAATAGCGCTGGCACAGCAACTGCTTATAGCTCGGCGTGGTCACCGTCACCGCATCGGCGACTGCCACTGCCCTGGCTTCGAACCAGCGCCCGAGTTGGCGGCTGAGCTTGGTCTGGACGTTGCTGCGCTGATCCTGGTCACACCAGGGATCGCGCAGGTCTATGATCCAGCGACCGCGCAGCACCGGCCGCGCCAACAGGACAGCAAGATGCGTGCTCATCGGCGGCCCTGATGAAATCACCGCATCGAACGGTTTAGCGAACGCGAACCCCAGCAGGCGGACGGCAACCAAAGTAGCCCACAATTTCTTATCGTCGATTAGCCACTCCAACGATAGATAGGCGCGCCTCAACCTGCGCAACAGACTCTCTTTGTCATTTTCGGCGGGCACAACAGGATGAGGGGCGGTACCTTGCCTGTCGCCCCTGCCCCGCGCCAGGAGCAGCTTGATCCGTGGCAGTAAAAACGGCAACAGCTTAAGGGGCTGCGGCATCCATATGTGGCGCAAATTGGATGAATCCAGCCGTAAAGCCGGATCAACCTTGTCACCACAAGGCGGCCTGGCAGCGACCACCACCACTTCGTACGCTTCGCTGCATAGATAACGCGCCAGTTCCGACATCCGCTTGGCGCCAACTTCAGCATCAGGATAGAAGTGGTGCGAAACGATCAAGATGCGCTTAGCCATTCCCTAGCGACCTAGCTGCTTCTGAGTAACATCCATGTAGTAGCGCTGATCTGCGCTACTTAGTGCGCCCGATCAGATGGGCTGTCCCCATCCCGAAAACCTCTTCTAACTCCCTCTTCCGTAAGTAGGAGTTGAGGCGAAAAGGCAAGGGCGACACCTGCACTTGAACACCAAATAGTCTTTCACCATGGCTGACGCCTACCGCTCTGGCCCGACAAAGACGTTAACCATCAACACCAACCGGCAATTATCCGGTAGTACCTGCTCTCTCGTGACCGGCCTCCAGCATCAAGGCGTCGGCGTAGAACTTGGCTGCCCAGTTCAAATATTGGTACTTGCCGTACCAGCCGTAGATCGGTTGCGATCCTTTGATACCGCCGACAATGTTTGGATCGCCGGAAAGCACTTGGGTCTGCTTGACCTGCTCGGTAAGCGCAATCGCGCGCTCATACCAGCGCTGCTCACCGGTTTCCTGTGCCAGCCGAAACCACACCACCGCCGTCTGTGCCTCGCCGGTAAGGCAGCGCCAGCGAGCGCTCGGCGTCCAGTTCTGGTCATACCGGCCATGCATCTGTCCCTGCTTTTCAAGGGCCAGGGCAAGATGCTCATTAGCGATCTCGACCAACTCTATCGCGCGCCGGTTGCCAGCAAGAAGGCCGGTTTCCAGCATGCCCTGTGTGGTATAGGCGATGGTGTGCAGCAACGGCCGGATAGGGTCGTTCAAGCAATTGTCCGGCACCCAGCCGTTATCGCGGGTCCTGCCGATCACATGATCGAGATTGCTTTCGGCGCCCTCCCGGTAGCGGTCGTCGCCGGTTGCTGCCGCCAGCAGATGCAATGCCCAAGCAGTGCGGATGTTGTAGATATAGGAGTCAGGCTTCGGTATTGGCGAGCAGAAAGCGCTCAAATTGCGCCGCCAGGCGCCATCCGAGTCTTGACTGGCCAGCAAAAAATCACCGGCGCGGACGGCAGCCTCAAGGTAATTCTCTTTGCCGCTGGCCTTATAGGCTGCCAGCCAGCCGAAAATTACTTGGCCGGTATTGAAAACCGCTGGCGACGGCGGATCGGCGATAGTCCCGCCTTGCACCGCGCCGCTCGGCAGCTGCACATCGATCTCCCAGTCCGCCATCCGCAGCGCTCGCTGTAGATATTCGGGGCGTCCCGTAAAACGGGAAAACTCGATGAAAGTAGGGATGATATAGCCCGTGGTTTCCGGATAGGCCGGTCCCCAGCCAGTCTTGATGTGATACATGCGCGCCACACCGCCATTCGGTGTGGCATCCTGCGCACGGCAGAGCCAACCGATCACTGCTTCGAGGTGCGCCTGCGCAGGCTGTGGCTGGGTGCGTCCTAAGCCGAGAAAGTCGTTGACCGAGTGCGTCAGCATGCCCATCTACCTTCCTCATTTTTTGATTAAAAGGGATGCGCGGCTGGTCGGCTCGATGCCGAAGCCGGCCTTGAACCTAAACACGCCATTTTCTTCATGCGCCTCGGACGCGGCATCGGCAGGCACGCCGCCAAAGTGCAAGAACTTCAAGCCTCGACTCTGGTAACGTTCGGCAAGCTCCCAGAACAGCCGCAGCGATGCATTCATCAGGTAGCCAGCTGGCGCGCTGGCGCCGATCATGTAAAAAGCCAAGCTGTCGGTCTCCAACATGTATGCCAGCGACAGCAAAACGCCGGCCTTGTCGTAGAGTCCGTAGAGATGCCCGATACCGGGCATGGTCAGGTGTCGATGTAAAAAGCGGTGGTACTGGTACATCTGCACCACCTGTAAAAGGCCGAGCGGCATCGCTCGCCGTCGACTCCATTGAATCCGCAACCGCGTCATCTGCTCAGCTTGGTGCCGAGTTATCTCCCGCAGCTCCATACTCTGCTTGAGCAGCTTCTGCAGCTTGCGCTTATGATTGCTGCGCAGGGCACGGTGACGCTGTTCTGGCGAGCCGCTCAAATCCCACACGAATTCCAGTCGCTGCCGCAGTACTGCGTTGGCAGTAGGCAGGCGATACCCTTCGACGCCGCTGATAAAGGAGCCAATCTCGATTTCGGCAACGCCTTGAGCAAATAGCCAAGCGGTAAGGGCGCTGACCAGATCGGGAGCGCCGGTCGTCGCCAATGCTGGGAACGCCAGCGTCGACAATCTCTGCTCCCTCCCCGACCAACACATCACACCGCCAATCGCTACCGAGACGCCATGGCACGGCACTACAATCCCTATCGGTCGCGCGTTACCCATAGCGTGCGCCCGCAGCAAAGGACTCGTGTTGAACAAGTTCTGCGGACTGTCCCCAACCAAGCTGTCCCAGCCTAGCGGGTTGGCATCGACTTCAAACCAGCGAAACTCCGGCAATAATTCCAACTCCCGCTGGGCAGCGGGTATGTCAGCCGCGGTTGTAATCATCAGCTTGATGCCTCCCGTCGCCTCAGGACGGTCAGCCGATCCTTGAGGGCTGTTAAATGCTCACGAAATAACAGCGTCAGCAATCCCAGATACGTCACCCCGCCGACGATGATGCTGCCCACCAGCCGCCACGGCAGGGCAAGGTCGTGCATGACATGGCGGAAAATCAGAACCGCACCGACCATCAGCAGGGTCGCCAGCGCAGCCGGCAGCGCCGAGTGCGCTCGCGCGCGCCAGGGTAACGCCAGTTCGGCCAAACACTGCTGGCCGAGATAGATGAACAGCACCGGGTAAGCCAGCAGCCAACCGACAATCACCCCTTCCAGGCCGAACTGGGAGCCGATCAGGAAGGCAATCGGCAAGCCAGCCAGAGCAAGGCCGTTGTAGTGCAGTACCACCTCCGGTCTGCCCCGGGCGAACAGCACCGGCGGCATGATCGTGGCCGTGATCCGCAGGCCGCTGACCAGACAGAGCGCCTGGAAAAACGGCACGATCGGTGACCATTGAGCAGTCAGCAGCAGCAGAATTGCATCATCGGCGACCGCTGCCATGCCAAACAGGAGCGGATAGCTGATAAGCAATAAATACCGATGCAGCTGGAGGAATAGCTCACGCGACCCCTGTTGATCGTCCTGCAGCCGCGCTAGCGCCGGGAACATGACCTGATTAAACACGGTGGCGATTTTATCGAGCGGCAGCACCGCCAATTGAAAGGCCATTGAGTAGAACCCGAGCGAGCGGTCTCCAAGCACCTTACCGATTACAATGACATCGGCTCGGCTCCAACCGTAGTAAAGCAGCGTCGAGCCCATGAACTTCACGCCGAAGCGCACGGTAGTCATGACTTCGCCTATGGAAAACCGCAGTCGCGGAATGCGCCCAAGCAGGGGCAGAAAACCTATCGCCATTACCATGTTCGCCACCACCGGACTCCACGCAAGACTCCACACTCCAAAACCGGCAAGTGCGAGGGTGACGACCGTCAGCGTCATCAGGAAGCTTGCACTCATCTCCACCAGCGAGCGGTAGCGAAAATCCATCTTCCGCATCGCAATCGCCAGCGGGACAGTCTTCAGACTGCCGAAAATGACGCTTAGAGAGATCAATCGCATCAGGTCGGCCAGCACTGGCATCTGATAAAAGCGGGCAATCAGCGGTGACGCGGCGTATAAAAAAAGGTAGCCGATCACACCGAACACCAGGCTGATGAAAAACACCCCATCTTCTTCTTGTTTTGAGGTTTCCGACTTCTGAATCAAGCCTTGAGAAAGCCCCATATCGGTGATGAGGATCAGCAATTCAACGAGCACGGTCGCAGCAGCGATGATGCCGTAATCGGACGGGGCGATTAGGCGCGCGACGAACAGGGTTGCCATCCATGATGTCAGCTGCACGACCAGCTTGGTCGCGCCTTGCCAGGCAAACCCTGAAAAGATCCCTCTACGCAAACTGGCTGGAATCATGAAGTCCGTCCCGCCCGATCCTTGAGCCACCCGACCAATGCGCTGCAAGCCGTCACGGCAGGTTCCTGACAATGTGCGGCCCTAGCAGATTCGCTACCGGCACAGGTAAGCGCTGCCAAGCGCGGATTGCGAGCCGGTACTTCGGATTGTTGGGAGTTAGATTTGGCATCGCCCGGCCCTCGGCGAGCCAGTAGTGCCAGTGCAGCTGGCGCGGCTGCGCGCCCCACTGCTTCTTGAAGCGATACGTCCCGCTATCAACCGATGAGCGGCCGAAGTCGAAGGTTCGGCAGCCTGCGGCAATTGCGCTCTCCAGCGCGTGCCAGTACATCAGCATGTTGACGCCCAAGCGGTTGTATCGCTGCAGTGACGACGCCCAGGGGATTTCCATTCGGTCGCGATAGTGCAATAAAAAACCCGCCGCTACCGGCTCTTGCCGGTAACGTACTAGAACGATACTTGTATGCTGCGGAAAGGCTGCAACGATTCGCTTGAATAAAGCCCGCGGATAAACCGGCGTTCCCAGGTCACGCATGTTCCGGCTGAACACCGCGTAGAACGGCTGCAGCAACTCTGCACCGCCAGTCACGATTTCAACGCCGGATTCCTTCAACGGCCGCCGCACCTGAGCCCGCACCTTCCCGCCGACCGCTTTCCAAAGCGCCTCCGGGTTATCAGGGAGCCCCAACTCCATAACCACTTTGTCGACCCGCTTCGCCCATCGACCATCGCGTGCAATCGCGTCGCGGAACTCTATGTGGCTGACGCCTATGCGAGCAGCGGCGGAGGCCGCTGCTCGCATCAATTCCATCTCGATCGCCGGGTTGTCGGCCAACGCTCCGCCGTAGTTGACGTAAGGCAGCGAGACGAGGTAATCCCCGAACAACCGGCTGCGCAATCGCGTCAGCGGCAGAACCCCGACCGGGCGCTCACCGTCGAAGGCGCACCAGTAATAGCCCTCGTGCCCGAACAGCTCTCGGATCAAGCGCCCCCAACCGGACAGGTGATACACGCTCGCCCGCGGATGCGAGGCGACATAAGCATCCCAGACGCTGCCGGGCTGCTCGGTCCGTTCGATACGCAGCACCTGCTCTGTTGCTAGCTCCGCCGTCTGCAGCGGCGACAACATCCCGCTCATCTGCCGCTTGCTCCATTGCCCGCTCGATCAAACATCAAGCGCCCACTTCCGGTGAAGCGCTTGCAGCTTTCTCGCTCAGTTTGAATTCCGGCGGCGGCAGCAGTATCGGCGGCAACTGCAGATAGCGTGTGGCCCGCCGTTTTGCTTCGATGTCGCGGTAAATCAGCCGTGCCTGAACTGTCTCCAGATCCAGCGCCGCCGCCAGCTCATGCGCCGGTATTTCATGGTTGTATGCCCATAACGCCAGATCCATCTGCTGGTACGGCAAAGCGAAGTAAAACTCGTCCTGCCCCTGGGGCAGGCTGTAGGTATCGGTGGTTGGTACCGCCGCACTGATCTCCGGCGGCAACTCCAGATAGTCGGCCAGCTGATAGACCTGACTCTTATAAAGGTGGGCAATGGGCTTGATGTCGGCGGAACCGTCACCGTTCTTGACGAAAAAGCCCTGGTCATACTCCAAGCGGTTGGGGGTGCCGACCACCGCGTAGTTCAGCCGGTCAGCATGGAAGTACTCGATGGTCTTGCGGATGCGCTGCTTATAATTGGTGGCGGCAACGATCTGCAGATATTCGTTCAGCCTCAGCCGCTCGTGCCGCACTGTGCCGTCTGGAGCCTGGACCACCAGCAGAAAGTGATTGAATTGCCCGCGCGTACCGCCGGCAATCACGATCTTACTCTTCCACCCCCTACCGTAATCGGAGAAAACCGATCGAATAGCCGCATCCCGCCAGCGGTAGCAACCGATGGCGTCCAGCACCGGTGAAATATCCTGCACCATGTAGCCGATGCCCAGATGGCGAGCCAGCAGCTCACCCAGTTCCCGGCTGGCGGCGGAAGACTCGCGCTCTGGCAACAGCAGACCTAACACCCGCTCCCGCCCAATTGCGCGCACTGCCAACGCGGCCGAGACCGCGCTGTCGATCCCGCCCGAGATCGCCACTACCAACCCCCGTCGGTGCAGCTCATCCCGTAGCGCTGCCCGCAGCCGCTGTGCAATCCGATCAACTTCAGCGGCTGCATCGAGCTTTAGAACGCTTTCGTCCAAATGCGGACCTAGTTGGATTGTCATGCCCTCAATCCTCTTGTCCCGCCACATCAAACTCCGCCAGAGCCGCCCGCCTCACCTTGCCCGAGGCCGTTCTTGGCAGGGCATCGGTAAAGACGATTTGCTTCGGCACCTTGTAGAGCGGCAGGCTGCGGCGACAATGCGCCAGCACCTCTCGCGTATCCAGCTGCGCTCCCGGCCGTATCACCAACCACGCCTTGATTACCTGCCCCAACAGTGGGTCCGGCATACCGGCTGCCACCGCTTCCGCCACACCATCCAGCGCCAGCAGCACTTCCTCGATTTCGTTTGGGCTGACTCGATGGGCGCCGGTCTTGATCAACTCGCTGGAGCGGCCTTGGACATATAGAAACCCGTCAACATCGAGATAGCCGAGATCGCCGGTCCACAGCCAGCCTGCCCGCAACACCTGCTTGGTTGCTTCGGGATCACACCAGTAACCCAGCATCACGCCAGGGCCACGGGCGCAGATGTGGCCAGCTCTTCCGGCCGGTAGCGGCTGTCCGTCATCGTCAAGCACGGCAATTTCCGTATCGGCGATCGCGATTCCAACCGAGCCGGGCTTACTCGCCAAATACTCGGGCGGCATATAGCTCAGCCGTGAGGTCGCTTCGGTCTGGCCGTACATGACGAAGAATTCAACCTGTGGCAGCAAGGCACGCACCCTGGCAATGTCGGCCGGCGTCATTGCCCCGCCTGCCTGGGTCAGATATCGCAGCGATCGAAGAGCAGAGGAGCCCAGATCGGTACGCGACAGCAACAGCGCATAAGTAGCAGGTACGCCTGAGAAGCCGGTCGCCCGCTCCTTCACCATGCGCTCCAGCACCCGATGCGGATAGACAAGGCTGCCCTCGATGATCACGGTAGCGCCGGCCGCCAAGTGGGTGTGCAGCACCGAGTTGCCATAGCAGTAATGAAACGGCAGTACATGAACGACACGGTCATCGGCGGTGAGGCGTAGGTACTCAACCACTGCCGACACGTTGCTCACCAAATTGCGGTGGCTGAGGGTGACGCCCTTGGGAGAGCCGGTGGTGCCTGAGGTATAGATAATTGCAGCTGGCGCAGCGGCGCCAACGGGAACTGCGAACTCTGCCGTTACGCCCGGCCCTTCTCTCCAGGTGTTAAGCTCGGCGATGCGCAGGAAGCGGCAGCTGCAGCCTTCCGCCAGCGCCTCTGCCAGCTCCGGATGAGCACCGGCTACCAGAAACTCTGCCTCGCTGTGGCGCAACCAGACAGCGATTTCCCGCGCCTTCGCCGCTGGATTCAGCGCTACTACTACCCCGCCCGCAGCCAGCACACCGTAGTAAGCAGCCACATATTCCGGCGAAGCCTCGAGCAGCAACGCCACACGCCCCCCTGGCTGCAGGCCGCAGCGGCGTAAGCGTGCAGCCACAGCCGAGATGCCGCTCCACAGCTCGGCATAGCTGATGCGTCGTTCGGCCTGGACCAGCGCTTCAGCCTGAGGTCGCAGCTGGACCGAACGCGCCAGGAGATCGACCAAGGAATCTGGCATGACTCAGGCTGCCGCTTTTTTCCGACGAACGAAGGCAGCGATTCGGCTGACCGAGTCCAGATTCTCCGGAACCATATCCTCGTCCTCGACTCGAACCCCGAATTCTTGCTCAAGAAACAGAATCACCTCCATGATTCCGGTCGAGTCAATGATCCCTTTCTCTAGAAAGGAATCATTGTCATCTAAAAATGACTCGTCATCGGTGAAAAGGTAATTTTTCAGAATAAAGTTCCGAAGCTGCGCCTCTATTGCCATATCACACCTCAACGACACCGCGCCGCCGAATAAAATCCTTATTTCTTCGCGAACTCATATCTCTATAATGAGTTTCGACAAAAAGATGGTGCCAAAGCTGAGTAGACAATATCCCCACAAACGCCATGCTATCTTTTACTCCAATTGCGCGCCCCGCCTGAATCTTATCTATTAGCCTGGCCACTCGCCGATAGCAGAAATATCCACTGCGGCGAAGAGCTGCAGCGCTAAGAAAATCCATGACGTAGTCCGGCATCGGGCCGGAGAAGAAAGGTGTAGTATCCGGGGATCGATAAGGCTGCTTGTTACGCTTGACAATATCAGCAGGCAGATGCCGCTCCATTGCCCGCTTCAGCAGATACTTTTCGTTTAACGCTCTTAGCTTCAGATGTGGTGGCAAGGTGGCGGCAAATTCAATGACCCGGCGGTCAAGGAACGGAAACCGCCCTGCCACTGAGTTCGCCATCAGCATCCGATCACCCTGCGATGCCAGCAGGTAGTCCGGCAACAGGGTCGTCATCTCAAGGTACTGGGCACGACTGAGGGGCGCCCAGCTTGACATGGCATCGGGCAGGTCCTGCTCAATCATCGCTAAAACATCAGCGGACAACCTGCTCTTGAATTCATCGGAGAAGAACTCTTTGCACATCGCGGTGGTAGTCCAGCGCGGCAGGTGCGAGAAGCACGGTTGGGCGGCCTGATCGAGGTCTCTACCAAAGAAGATGCGTAGATAAGCCAAACTTTGCTGCTGCGGCAGGCCAAGGTAGGGATACAACCGCTTCAGCAGCAAAGGCCGCAATATGGAATCGGGCTGCCGTGCCCAAAATTGCCGGATTCCGGCTTCCTTGAAAATGTCATAGCCGCCGAGCACCTCGTCCGCACCTTCGCCGCTGAGCACCACCCGGAAGCCTTCACGACGCACCAGCTCAGACAGCATTCCCATAGCCACTGGCGCCGTACGTAGCAGCGGTCGCTCGGTGCGCCAGATCGTTTCCGGGAAGCGGGCAACAATATCGCTGTATCCGCACTGCACGAAGCTATGCTGGGTGCCGGCGAAATCCACCATCCGCTGCTGGTAGGCGCTTTCATCCAGCTCGTTGTCGTCAAAACGGATCGAAAACGTATGCGGTGCGCTGCCTGTCTGCTGCTTCAGCAATGCGACCAGGGCCGAAGAATCCAGGCCACCGGATAAATATGCGCCGACCGGTGTTTGCGCGTGCGATCGCAGTCGCACCGCTTCGGCCAAATGGTCGCGCAACTCATCGGCAAGCCGCTCCGGCGGAGCGCTGGCGTATTCGCCACGGGCGCTGGGGAAACTCCAGTCCCAATAGCGTCGCCGCTGCAAGCGCCCGTCTTCGACGATCAGCATCTCGCCAGGCGGGAGTTGCTGCACACCGCGGAACATGGTGCGCGGCGTGCG
>DASULL010000238.1:0-2400 GCA_036278215.1 Gammaproteobacteria bacterium
CGCTAGTCGGGGCGCTGGCCGGCTGCGGCTTGTTCCTGTTGACCCATCTGGTGTTTTAGAGAATAGAACCTGCATGGCGGCGCCCGGCGCTGCCGGCCTGCGCCCCTCCGCTCCACTCGACTGAAGGCGACCTGGGGCTACCAGTGTCCGTCCTGTGCTCTGCTCGCGGCACGCGCTGTCGTTCCAGCATGTATCCTGTTTGAATAACCGATGACCCGCCAGCCGGCCGGCTTTGCGCCGGTGGCTGGCGGGCGCTCTGCGACGGAACAATAAGCATGCATCCGCAAGCCAAATACCATCTTCAGTCCGGCAGCCAGCCGTGCGCGGCGAGGGCTGCCGAGTGATCCACCTACACCACAGCAACCGGCTGGAACGGCTGGGCGACGCCTTGGCCGAACTGCTGGCGACGCCACTGAGCTCGCCGCTTGCCCCGGAAATCGTGCTGGTGCAGAGCAATGGCATGGCGCGCTGGCTGTCGCTGCGACTGGCGGCGCGCAATCAGATTTGCGCCAATGTGCGGTTTCCGTATCCGGCCGGCTATGTCTGGGAGTTGCTGCGCACACTCAGACCGGATCTGGCCGAGGTATCCGGCTTCGATCCGGAAGTGCTTACCTGGCGTATTTATGGCCTGCTGCCGGGCCTGCTGGCCGACCCGTGCTATGCCGAGCTGGCCAATTATTTGCAGGGCGGCGACGAGTCTGATCGGTTCGAGCTGGCGCGCCGTATCGCCGACGTCTACGACCAGTATCTGGTGTACCGGCCGGACTGGATCGTTGACTGGCAGGGCGGCGCCGAGCAGCACTGGCAGGCAGCGCTGTGGCGGGAGCTGTGCGTCGATGGCGAAGCGCATCGGGCGCAGTTGCTGGACGAGCTAGTGCGCGAACTGCAGCAGGCGGCGCCACCGGCGGGCCTGCTGCCGGAGCGTATCGCCCTGTTTGGTGCGGCCTCACTGCCGCAGCCGTATGTGGCGCTGCTGGAGGCGCTGGGTCGGCACTGCGCCGTGCATGTGTTCGCGCTCAACCCGTCCGCCGAATACTGGGGCGAGATCCGCTCGGAGCGGGAGATCCGGCGCCGGGCCGGCGACGCCGACCCGGAGGCGCTGTATCTGGAAACCGGCAACAAGCTGCTGGCCTCCTGGGGCCGGCAGGGACGCGACTTTCTCGAGCTGCTGCTGGATTACCGGGTCGAGCATATCGAGTACCTCGAGCCGGCCGCTGACGGCACGCTGTTGGCAGGCCTGCAAAGCGACATTCTGCGGCTGGTCAATCGGGGCGGAGACGGTGTCCGCACCCAGCTGGCGGACGACGACCGCTCGCTGCAGGTCCACAGCTGCCACAGCCGCATGCGCGAAGTCGAGGTGCTGCACGATCAGCTGCTGCGGCTGTTCGAGGACGACCCGACGCTGTCACCCGCCGACGTGGTGGTAATGACGCCGGACGTGGAGGCCTACGCGCCCTATGTCGATGCCGTGTTCGCCACTGCCGACAGCCAGCGGATTCCCTACGCCATCGCCGATCGCAGTCCGCGCCGCGAGCAGCCGCTGGTCGAGTGTTTCCTCAAGCTGCTCGAGCTGCGCGACGGCCGGCTGGAGGCCGACCGGGTGGGGGAGTTGCTGGAGGCGGCGGCGCTGCGCGAGCGCTTCGGGATCGCCGAGGCCGAGCTGCCCCGGCTGCACGACTGGATTCACCGCGCCGGCATCCGCTGGGGTCGGGACGGCGAGCACCGCCAGCGGCTCGGCCTGCCTGCGGTGGAGGAGCACAGCTGGCGGGCTGGGCTGGATCGCATCCTGCTCGGTTATGCCATGCCGGCGGGCGAGCAGCGGCTGTTCGGCGGCATCCTGCCGTTTGATGCGGCCGAGGGCGGCAGCGCCGAGCTGGCCGGCCGGCTGCTGGCATTCGTCGATGCCGTCTTCACGACCGTGGAAGAGCTCAACGCCAGCCGGTCGCTGTCGCACTGGCGGGAAAGCCTGAATGGTCTGCTGGAGCGGTTTTTCCTGGCCGACCACGGCAGCGAGGAGGCGCTCAACGGGATACGGCAGGCGCTGGACGATCTGGCCCGGGCCGGCGAACGGGCCGGGCTGGCGGAGGCGGTGCCGCTGGAGGTGGTCGCCAACAGCCTGCGCCAGCGACTGGACATGCCGGCGCGGGTGGGCAGTTTCCTCAGCGGCGGCGTCACCTTCTGTGCCATGGTGCCGATGCGCAGCATCCCGTTCCGGGTGGTCTGCCTGCTCGGCATGAACGACGGTGAATTCCCGCGCCAGCAGCGGCCGCTCGGCTTCGATCTGATGGCCCGTGAGCCGCGGCCGGGCGATCGGGTGCGCCGCTTCGAAGATCGCTATCTGTTCCTGGAAGCGCTGCTGTCGGCGCGCAGCTGTCTGTACCTCAGCTATGTCGGCCAGAG
>DASULL010000239.1:0-3122 GCA_036278215.1 Gammaproteobacteria bacterium
CGCGCCGTGCCGATTGGAGTCGAGATCATGGCGCCGCCCGGCATGGAAGAAATGACCAGCCAGCTGCAGTCGATCTTTCAGGGTCTGGGCGGCGATCGCACCAAGACCCGCAAGGTATCGGTACGGGAAGCCCTGCAGCTGCTGCGGGAAGAAGAGGCGGCCAAGCTGGTCAACGAGGAAGAGATCAAGCTCAAAGCGCTGCAGAAGGTCGAGCAGAACGGTATCGTCTTCCTCGACGAGATCGACAAGATCGCCCGCCGCTCCGAGCATGGCGGCGCCGGCGCCGACGTCTCCCGCGAGGGAGTGCAGCGCGACCTGCTGCCGCTGGTGGAGGGCTCGACCGTCTCGACCAAGTACGGCATGCTGCGCACCGACCACATTCTGTTCATCGCCTCAGGCGCTTTCCACTTGGCCAAGCCGTCGGATCTGATCCCCGAGTTGCAGGGCCGTCTGCCGATCCGGGTGGAGCTGGACCCGCTGTCGGTGGAGGACTTCGTCCGCATCCTGACCGAACCGGATGCCTCGCTGGTGCGGCAGTACCAGGCGCTGCTGGCGACCGAAGGCGCTGCTCTCAACTTCACCGAGGATGGTGTCGCCCGCATCGCCGAGGTGGCCTGGGAAGTGAACGAGCGCACCGAGAACATCGGCGCCCGGCGGCTGCACACCGTGATGGAGCGGTTGCTGGAGGAGATCTCGTTTACCGCCGCCGACCGCAGCGGGCAGGAAATCAGCATCGATGCCGCCTACGTCGATGCCGCCCTGGCCGATCTGGCGCGCAACGAAGACCTGAGCCGCTATATCCTGTAACACCGGCTGCGGCCGACAACTGCAAGCCGGTGTGCCGCGGCCGCCGCCAAGCGCCTGTACATACTGAGGGTTAGGGCCATGATTCCGACCGAAATCAAGCTGCACCGCAAGTCGCGCATCCTGGAGGTGCACTTCGACGACGGCAAGATGTTCGAACTCCCGGCCGAGTATCTGCGGGTACACTCGCCCTCGGCCGAAGTCCGAGGCCACGGCCCTAACACGGCGGTGCTGCAGATCGGCAAGGAGAACGTCAACATCAACGATATCCAGCAGGTCGGCAATTATGCCGTCAAGCTGGTGTTCGACGACGGCCACTCCACCGGCCTCTATTCGTGGGACTACCTGTACGAGCTGGGAACCCACCAAGAGCAATACTGGCAGCGCTACCTCGATGCCCTGAAGCAGGCCGGGGTGGAGCGCCAGCCGCCCGCCAACTCCTGAGATAACCATGGCTGCCAAAGAAACGACGGATTTCGGTTACCAACAGGTCCCTACCGACGAGAAGGTGCGTCGGGTCGAGAGCGTGTTCCGCTCGGTCTCCGGCAAATACGACCTGATGAACGACCTGATGTCGCTGGGGCTGCACCGGCTGTGGAAAAGCCACGCCATCAATCTGGCCCAGGTACGCCCCGGCATGCAGTGCCTCGACCTGGCCGCCGGCACCGGCGACCTGTCGGCCAAGCTCGCTAAGCGGGTCGGTCCGCAGGGGCGGGTGGTGGTTTCCGATATCAACGAGGCCATGCTCAATCGCGGCCGCGATCGGCTGATCAACGATGGCTTGGTCGGCAACATCGAGTTCCTGCTGGCCAACGCCGAGCATCTGCCGCTGCCGGACAACAGTTTCGACCGGGTCACCATCGGCTTCGGCCTGCGCAACGTCACCGACAAGGACCAGGCACTGCGCGAGATGTACCGGGTGCTCAAGCCGGGTGGCATGGCGCTGATCCTGGAGTTCTCCAACCTGTACCTGAAGCCGCTCAAGCCGCTGTACGACCTGTACTCTTTCCAGGTGCTGCCGCGGCTGGGCCAAATGGTGGCCGGGGATGCCGACAGCTACCGCTATCTGGCGGAATCCATTCGCATGCATCCCGATCAGGACACTCTGCGCGACATGATGGTCGCCGCCGGCTTTGAAGACTGCGAGTACTTCAACCTGAACGGCGGCCTGGTCGCCATCCATCGGGGCCGTAAGTACTAGGGCCTGAGCATGACTACCACGCAGCATCTGCTGAGACCGCTGGAAGCAGCCGTCAACCAAGTATTGGCGCTGGATCCGGAGACGCCGGCGCGGCTGCGGCCGTTGGTCGGGCGCAGCGTCCGGGTCGAGTTGCCGGAGACGGGCATGGTACTGCGCGCCTATTTCAGCGACCGTGGCGTCAGTCTCAGCCAGTCCGACCCGGACGACCCGCCGGTGGACGCCAGTGTCCGGCTGCCAGCTACAGCCGCCCTCACCCTGATCCGCTCCCGCGGCGAACAGGCGCAGGGCGTCGAGTTTCGTGGCGATGTAGCGGTGGTGCATGCGCTGCGCCGGCTGGCCGGCGGTCTGGAGATCGACTGGGAGGCACAGCTTGCCCGCTTCACCGGCGATCTCATCGCCCACCGGGTGGGGCTGGCAGTCGGTGGCGTGGTCGGCTGGTTGGGTGAAACCCGCCGCACCTTTGAGGCCAACCTTGGTGAATACCTGACCGAGGAAGCCCGCCAGCTGCCGCCGGCAGCGGAAGTGGCCGGCTTTCTCGACGACATCGATCGCCTGCGCCAGGATGCCGACCGCCTTACAGCCCGCGTCGAGCGGCTGGAGCGCGCGCACCAGCCCAATCGCCGGAGCCGCTGATGAGGCCCCGGCAGCTGCTGCGGATTACGCGCATCAATCTGGTGCTGCTCAAACACGGCCTGGACGAGCTGATCCTCGACGTTCCTCTGTTCAAGCCACTGCGCTTCCTCAAGGGCTTCATGTTCTGGCGCTGGCTGAAGGCGCCATCCGGCACCCGCGGTGAGCGCATCCGCGGCGCGCTGGAGGACTTGGGGCCGATCTTCATCAAGTTCGGCCAGATTCTCTCGACCCGCCGCGACCTGCTGCCGCAGGATATCGCCGCCGAGCTGGCCCGCCTGCAGGATCGGGTGCCGCCGTTCGCCGGCACCGACGCCCGCCGCATCGTCGAGGCTGAACTGGGCGAACCGCTGAACGCGATATTCACCCACTTCGACGAGACGCCGCTGGCGTCCGCGTCGATCGCCCAGGTCCATGCCGCCCGGCTCCACACCGGTGAAGAGGTGGTGGTGAAGGTGCAGCGGCCCCAGGTCGCCACCCTCGTCCG
>DASULL010000240.1:0-6704 GCA_036278215.1 Gammaproteobacteria bacterium
GCCGGCCGCAGCCTGATCCTGATTAGCCAACGCCCGGTGGGGGCGTAGGGGACTATGCACCACTGAGACACCGAGGGCAGAGAGGAAGGAAGAACGGAGACTAACCACCAAGACACAAAGGCCACGAAGAGTCACAAAGGAGAGTCTTTAACTTTGTGTTCCTTTGTGTCTCTGTGGTGAACGCCTTCCCCCGCTAGTCCTGCATCTGCTTGAAGACTGTCGGGTTGATGTCGTGGCGGTTGAGCAGCTTGTAGAACTCGGTGCGGTTGCGTTTCGCCAGGCGCGCGGCTTGGCTGACGTTGCCTTCGGTGATCTGCAGCAGCTTGACCAGGTAATCCCGCTCGAAGTCGCGACGGGCATCGGCGAAGGCCGGCAGGTCGCTGCTGTCGTCGCGCAGCGCCTTCTGCACCAGGGCTTCCGGCACCACCGGCGTGGTCGACAGGATCGCCACCTGTTCCACGAGGTTGTACAGCTGGCGGATATTGCCCGGCCAGGGAGCCGAAACCAGTCGCTCCATGGCATCGCTGGCGAAGCCACTGAGCTGTTTGTCGTACTTCTCTGCCATGGTCCGCAGGAAGTGGTTGGCGAGCAGGGGAATATCCTCGCGGCGCTCGCTCAGCGAGGGCAGTTCCAGCGAGACTACGTTGAGCCGGTAGTAGAGATCTTCACGGAAACGCTCCGCCAGCATTTCTTCCGCCAGGTTGCGGTGGGTGGCGGAGATGATGCGGACATCGACCGGCACTGCTCGGGTCGCGCCCACTGGCCGCACTTGGCGCTCCTGCAGCACCCGCAGCAGCTTGACCTGCAGCGGCAGCGGCATATCGCCGATCTCGTCGAGGAACAGCGTGCCACCGTCGGCCGACAGGAACAGGCCGTCGTGATCCTTGGTGGCGCCGGTGAAGGCGCCGCGGCGGTGGCCGAACAGCTCGGATTCGAGCAGAGCCTCGGGGATGGCGCCGCAGTTGACCGCCACGAAGGATTTGTCGGCCCGCGGACTGGCTTTGTGAATGGCCTGGGCCAGCAGTTCCTTGCCGCTACCGGATTCGCCGTGGATGAAAACGCTGGCTTCGCTGGTCGCCACCATCCGGGCGCGGCTGAGCACGTCCTCCATCAGGGAGCTGCGACTGATGATGTGGGCGCGCCAGTCGTCGCTCTGGTCGGTGCTCTCGGTGGCGATGCCGCCGGAGACGGCCAGGGCGCTGCGGACCTGCTCCAGCAGGATCTGGCTGTCGAACGGCTTGGTGAGGAAGCCGAATACGCCGCGCTTGGTGGCTTCTACCGCTTCCGGAATGGAGCCATGGGCGGTGAGGATGATGACCGGCAGCAGCGGATAGCGGCTGCGGACGGTATCGAACAGCACCATGCCGTTCATTCCTTCCATGCGCAGGTCGGTGATGATGAGCGAGGGACGCACGGCTGGCAGCTTCGCCAGCGCGGCCTCGGCGCTCTCCGCTGTCACCGGCTCGAAACCAGCCGTTTGTAGTCGGATCGACAGCAGGCGCAGCAGGTGTGGATCGTCGTCGACGACGAGGATCTTGGCGGGTTGTTCCATAGCGGTCTTCCTATTCATGACGGCGGCGGTCCTGCAGGCTGCGTTCGATGGCTTTGAGCCCGTCGACCTGGCGGCGGAGTTCTTGATTTTCCTTCTTCAAGACCTCGAGCGCCTGTAAGGCTTCCTGCCGCTGGGTCAAGCCGCCGTTATAGGCGACCAGCTGCTTGTGGACCAGATAGGCAAGCAGATGGACATTGCGGCCCAGCTCTTGTTCCAGCAGGCAGGGCGAGACGACCTGTTCGCCGCCTTCGACCCGCGCGCCGAGCTCGGTCGTGCGCAGCAGCACCAGGGCCAGGCGCATCCGCGCGGTGGTGCAGCGGTCCTTGATGAGCGCCGCTTGATAGAATTTGCGTTCCTGTTCGAGCGCGGTGGCCGACTTGCCACCAAGCTCCTGGTAGTAGGTTAGCAGTTCCGTCAGATCCCGGTCGGGAGCGCTGCCGAATATGGACTCGCCTGTGCGGAACGGCGGCCACCCCGACGGCGGTACGCAGCCGGCCAGCGTAAATACGAGCAGGCACCCAAACAGGCGTAGCGGCAAGCAATTCATGTCGTTTCCCGTCCCGGCTCCAGCGGCAGAGTCACTCTCAAGCAGGCGCCCGGGCCTTGATGTTCCGCGACGGCGATCGTGCCTTGGTGGGCAATGACATATTCTCGCGCGATCGATAGGCCAAGACCAGAGCCCTTCACGTAGCCCGAAGGACGCCGCCGCCCCTGATAAAAAGCTTCGAATACCCGATCCCACTCGTCGGCGTCGATGCCAGGGCCCGAATCGGCCACCTCCAGCTGCACAGCTCCATCTTGTTCGTGCAAGCGCACTACGATCCGGCCGCCGGGAGGGGTGAATTTGATAGCGTTGGAGAACAAATTATCGACCACCGTCGCTATCTTTTCGCGATCGGCGAGCAAAGAGCTCTCTGTCAGTGTAGCGTCGAGAGTGATGTCTTTGCTCAGCAGCGTCGGCTTGTGATTCTGCAGAATTTCGTTGATCAATGCCTTCATATCCAGCCGAGCAAGATACAACGTAGGCGCATGATTTTGCGAGGTGCCGAAGCTGAGCAGGTCCTCGATCAGGGCCTGCAGCTGGCGGGCGTTCGACCTGAGAATGCCGGCGATTTCGTTTTGTTGTTCGTTGAGCGGGCCGACGACGCCGTCGGCAATCAAGTCGACGCTCTCGCGGATGGCGGTCAGCGGGGTCTTGAGTTCGTGCGAGATATGCTGAAGAAATTTCGCCTTCTGCTGTTCCAGGTCGGTGAGCCGCACCCGCAGCCAGTCGAGCTGATGGCCGAGATACTGCAGATCCTTGGGGCCCGAGACGCTGATGGAGTCGTCGAAGTTGCCGCTGCCCAGATGGCGGATGGCGTGATCCACCTGCCGGATCGGGTGGGCGATCAGCGCGGTAAAGACACCGACCGATAGCAGCGTCAGCGGAATCAGGGCGAAGGCGAGACCGAACAGCACGCGCTGTGCCTCGCTGGCGGTCTTGCCGAGCACTTCCACCTGCTGGTCTATCAGCCGGCTGCTGGCGCTGAGGATGCCTCTGGCCCGGTCGGCGAGGTCCATGAAGCGATCGGCGACTGGCGGATCGATGGTATCGGCCAATAGCTCGCCGCTGGTAAAGCGGGTAAATAGATCGTCTTCCGCCGCCGCGAGTTCCGCCACCTGCTGTTCCTGCGGCATGTCGTTGGTCAGTACCCGCAGCTTCCGCGCGGTCGCCTGAAAATCATCGTGTGCCGTTTCGTACGCCTCCAGCAGCGTCTGGTCGCGTAGCACCAGATACTGGCGCGCATAGCGCTCCATGGCGTTGACCTGGCTGATCAGCAGCCGGCTATCGCGAGTCGCTTCCACGGCTTGGTACACGGCGTTCTGGCTCTGATCGACCAGCCGGTCGATGTAGAGCACCGCCAGCGCCAGCGCGATCACCAGCGGCAGCGCCACGAAGGCGAAGCCGTAGAGAATCAGCCGCAATGTCGTCTTGGGATGATACAGAGCGTTTCCCTTCGAATTATTGCACCCGGTCAGCGCCGGGCCGATGTTTAATCCGGCGGTTGCTGGAACAGATCTCCCGGCGCGCCGGCGGCCGTCGGCGCCTTCAGGCCGAAGTGGAGATAGGTGTTGCGGGTCGCGACCCGACCGCGCGGTGTGCGCATGATGTAGCCCTGTTGGATCAAATAGGGCTCCAGCACGTCCTCAATGGTGCCGCGGTCCTCGCCGATGGCGGCAGCCAGGTTGTCGACGCCGACCGGCCCGCCGTCGAACTTCTCGATGATGGTCAGCAGCAGGCGGCGGTCCTGGTCATCGAAGCCGTTGACGTCGACGTTGAAAAGATCCATCGCCCGCTTTGCCACCGGCTCTGAGATCCGGCCGTCGGCACGGACCTCGGCGTAGTCGCGCACCCGCCGCAGCAGGCGGTTGGCGATACGCGGCGTGCCGCGCGCCCGGCGGGCGATTTCGACGGCGCCGTCGGCAGCGGTGTCTACTTCCAGCAGCCGGGCCGAGCGCTTGACGATGGAGGTCAGATCCTCGATCGAATAGTACTCCAGCCGCTGAACGATGCCGAAGCGGTCGCGCAGCGGTGCGGTCAACAGGCCGGCGCGGGTGGTCGCACCCACCAGCGTGAACGGCGGCAGGTCCAGTTTGATGGAGCGGGCCGCCGGTCCTTCGCCGATGAGGATGTCGATGCTGTAATCCTCCATCGCCGGGTACAGCACTTCCTCGACCACCGGGCTCAAGCGGTGAATCTCGTCGACGAACAGCACGTCGTACGGTTCGAGATTGGTGAGGATGGCGGCCAGATCGCCCGGCTTGTCCAGCACCGGCCCGGAAGTCTGGCGCAGGTTCACGCCCATTTCGTTGGCGATGATGTGTGCCAGTGTGGTCTTGCCCAGACCAGGAGGCCCGAAGATGAGAACGTGATCCAGCGCTTCGCTGCGCTTACGGGCGGCGTGGATGAAGATCTCCATCTGCTCGCAGACCGCCGGCTGACCGACGTAGTCCGCCAGGGTCTTCGGCCGGATGGCGTGGTCGACGGCCTCGTCGTCAGGAAGGGCCTGGGCCGAGATCAGTCGGTCTGTGTCTTTCATGGGGCTCCGTTACCGCACCGCCCTCTGTAAGGCGAGGCGGATGATCTGCTCGGTGGTCTTGTCGTCCGTGCCGACCGCCTGGACCAGGCGGGCCGACTCGGCCGGCTTGTAGCCCAGCGCGATCAGGGCGCTGATCGCCTCTGATTGCGGATCGTTAGCCACGGCCAGCGCCGGCATCCCGCCGGTCGCGGCCAGCGGCGCAACCCCCAGGGTCTTGATGCGATCGCGCATTTCGATCAGCAGCCGCTCGGCAGTCTTCTTGCCGATTCCCGGCAGTCGGGTCAGGGTCGGAATGTCCTGCTGCTCGATGCAGCGGATGAAATCATCCGGCCGGATGCCGGACAAAATCCCCAGGGCGATCCGCGGGCCGATGCCGCTGACCCGAATCAGGCTGCGAAACAGGGTACGCTCCTGCTCGGTGGCAAACCCGTACAGGCTGTGGGCGTCATCTTTGACCGCAAGATGGGTATAAAGTGTCACCTTCTCGCTGACGGCCGGCAGATCGTAAAAGGTCGACATGGGGGCCTCAACTTCGTAGCCAACGCCGTTGACGTCGAGCAGCAGCCAGGGCGGTCGCTTCTCCACCAGCACGCCCCATAAGCGACCAATCATGTTGTTTCTCCTCGCAGCCGGGCCAACCGCTGTTCCAACGGCCTGTGCTGGTTGTGGCAAAGCGCCGCCGCCAGTGCATCGGCCGCGTCCGGTTGCAGCGCGTTGGCGATCTTCAGCAGGGCGCGCACCATGAACTGGACCTGCTCCTTGTTGGCACCGCCGGAGCCGACCACCGCCTGCTTGATCTGCGTCGGGGTGTACTCAGCAATCGGCAGCTCCCGTACCGCTGCCGCGCAGATCGCCGCGCCCCGCGCCTGGCCCAGCTTGAGGGCGGAGTCGACGTTGCGGTTTACGAACACCTGCTCAATGGCGACCGCATCCGGGCGGTATTCCTCCAGCACTCGCGACAACTGTTCGAAAATGCAGCGCAGCCGCTGTGGGAACGCGCCATCCGCGGTGCGGATGGCGCCGTGGGCAACGTGCCGGATCGTGCTGCCGTTGACGTCGATGATGCCAAAGCCAGTAATGCGCGAGCCCGGATCTATACCAAGGATGCGGAGCATGCGATACCTTGCGCTGTCTGTGGTACGCCGCCGCCGCTCAACCCAGCCGGCGGGCGGCGGTCAGCTTGCGGCATAGGCGTCTTCATCGATGTCGGCATTGGAATAAACGTTCTGGACGTCGTCCAGATCTTCCAGCACCTCCAGCAGCTTGATCGCGGTGACCGCATCGTCGCCGGTGACGGCGACCATGGTGTCCGGCCGCATAGTGACGTCGGCATCGGCCGGTTCCAGGCCGGCCTGCTCCAGTGCCTCCTTGACTGCCTGATAGGTGTCAGGCGTGGTCAGCACTTCCAGCGAACCGTCGTCGTTGTTGACGATATCTTCGGCCCCGGCCTCCAGCGCCACTTCCATGATCCGGTCCTCGTCGCTGCCTGGAGCGAAGGTCAGGATGCCGGACTCCTTGAACAAGTAGGCGACGCAACCATCGGTGCCCAGATTGCCGCCATACTTGTTGAAGGCGTGGCGAACTTCGGCAACGGTACGGTTGCGGTTGTCCGTCATGCAGTCGACCATGATCGCCGTACCGCCCGGGCCGTAGCCCTCGTAGCGGAGCTGCTCATAGATAATGCCTTCGTCCAGACCGGCGCCGCGTTTTATCGCCCGTTCCAGCGTATCCTTGGGCATATTGGCCGCGAACGCCCGATCCATGGCGAGTCGCAGCCGCGGATTGGTCGTCGGATCGGGGCCACCGGCGCGGGCGGCGACCGTGGCTTCGCGGATCAGCTTGGTGAAAATCTTGCCGCGTTTGGCGTCTTGGGCCTTCTTCCGATGCTGGATGTTAGCCCACTTGCTATGTCCTGCCATTACTGCCTCTTACCTCTGGCCAGTATGGCGGCAAGCTTAGCATGCGGGCGGCCTCAGCGGCGTCCATGGGGTTAATGCGGGTGCACAAAAACAGGGTGTGGCGAGGGAAGCGGATGATACGGTCTCTACTCATCATGCTGTCGGCGATGACTG
>DASULL010000241.1:0-2770 GCA_036278215.1 Gammaproteobacteria bacterium
CGATCTTGGCGTACTGCGCGGCGACGATGGCAGCAGCCGTGTGGACTGGCGCAGCCGCAGCGGGACCGTGCGTGTGATCGAGGAGAACAGTGCGCCGGCGAGGTCGGAAGTTTAAGAAGCCGGAACCTGCCCACATCATTAGCCCGTTCTAATATTTGCCATGCAGAGGTTGCCTGAATGAGGATCGCGCAAGTAGCTCCGCTCGTGGAGAGTGTGCCGCCAGCAGGCTATGGTGGTACCGAACGGGTCGTGCATTATCTAACTGAGGAGCTGGTACGACTGGGGCATGACGTCACGCTGTTTGCAAGCGGCGACTCCTGCACCAGCGCAAGGCTTGAGTCAGGTGCGCCGCAAGCGCTGCGACGGGCAGGGATCACCGATTACGTACCGCATCATCTGGCCTTGCTGGAGCGGCTGTTCCAGCGTATCGACGATTTCGACATCGTCCATTTCCACCTCGACTACCTGCACTATCCCTGGTCGCGGCGCTACGACGAGCCGCATGTCACCACGTTACACGGCCGGCTCGATCTGCCGGAGCTGGTGCCGCTGTACCGGGAATACCCTGAGATGCCGGTTGTGTCGATCTCCGACGCCCAACGAGCGCCGCTGCCCTGGTTGAACTGGCAGACCACGGTCCTGCACGGCATGCCGGTGGAGCTGTACCAGGCAAGCGAGACGCACGACGGCTACCTAGCGTTCCTTGGGCGGGTATCGCCGGAGAAAGGCCTGGATCAGGCGATTGCGATTGCCGAAGCGGCTGGCCTGGAACTGCGTATCGCCGCCAAAGTCGATACCCAGGACCGCGCTTATTACGAAGAAGTGATCGTTCCGCTGCTGCGAAAGCCCGGGATCACCTTCCTCGGCGAAGTCGGCGACGACATGAAGAACGAGTTCCTTGGTCGGGCGCTGGCGCTGCTATTCCCTATTGGCTGGGATGAACCGTTCGGCATGGTCATGATGGAGGCGATGGCTTGTGGCACTCCTGTGATCGCCTATCCGCGCGGTTCCGTGCCGGAAGTGCTGGAACATGGGGTCACCGGCTTCTTGGTGCCGAATGCTGCTGGGGCCGTACAGGCGCTGAGTGCCGTCGAAAGCTTCGACCGCCGCCGCTGCCGCCAGGTGTTCGAGGAACGCTTCTCTGCGAGCCGGATGACGCAGGAGTACCTCGCTTGTTATGACGACATCCTCGAACGGCGCCAGGCCGTTGGCTACGAAGCGGGTGTCGGTAAGGTGCTATAGCGCGGTTACCGCTTCTCCAGCCGGGCTCGCCGGCCGTGCGCTGCCAGCACGCTGGTCGCAAGCATTGTTGCACCGGCCGTTCCCAGCAGTGCCGCCCGAACCGTGCCCGACGAAAGCCGTATGGCCCGGGTCCTGGCGTGCCGACCGAAGCGGCCATGGGCCCGGTGCTTGCCCGGATAGCTGGTTTCGAGGTTATCCGCCCGTTCCAGCGCCGGCTCGCCGGTCTGCTGGCCGCTGTAAGCCCGTGCTGCCAGCAAGCGGTCCAGCAGACCAGGCAGCACCATGGCACCCAGGATCGCCTGCACCGAAGATCCGCCAACCCACAGCTCCCGTGGCGCCTCTTCTGCTGCCCGTACTATGGCCCGAGCCGCTACCTCGGGTTGATAGACCGGAGCAACCGGACGCGGCCGCTGCGGCAGATGGTTACGGGCCCACTCGAACTGCGGCGTGTTGAGGCCGGGCAACTGCACCATGCTCAGCCTTATTCGGCTGCCGCCATGGATCAGTTCGCTGCGCAGCGCATCGGTGAAACCGCGGATCGCGAACTTCGCCCCGCAGTAGGCCGACTGCAGCGGAATGGCGCGGTAAGAGAGGGCTGAGCCGACCTGCACGATAGTGCCGTAATCGCGCTGGCGCATGCGCTTGAGTGCTGCCAGGGTGCCGTTAACCGTGCCCAGGTAAGTGACTTCGGTAACGCGGCGGAATTCTTCCGCGGTCATTTCACTGACGGGGGAGAAGACGGTCACCATGGCTGCGTTGATCCAGGTGTCGATCGGACCGAGCCGGGTCTCGACCTGCTCGGCGGCGGCGTCTACCGCCGCCGCGTCGGCCACATCCAGCGGCAAGGCAATCGCTTCGCCACCGGCCGCTGCCACCATGGCGCGTGTCTCCTCCAGCGGCTCCGCGCCGCGGGCGATCAAACCAACCTTGCAGCCGCGCTTTGCCAGCACGGCCGCCGTGGCGCGACCGACGCCGGCGCTAGCGCCGGTGAGGACGACGATGCCTGGTTTCCGTCGCATGGCTCTCTCCTGGTCAGCCCTCATGTAAGTCGCAGGAACTAGGGTCGGTTTGCCGGATTTTCACGTCTGCAGCTGCCAGCGAGGGCGGCGGGGAAGACGCCGCCGCCAGGCTGTTCGATAATAGGAGCTCTTCACCGCTTCGATGCTGCTGTAACTAAGGAACACCACTGATGGAGTTCAAGGACTACTACAAGACTCTTGGCCTTGCCCGGGATGCGAGCCAGGACGACATCAAGCGCGCCTATCGCAAGTTGGCGCGCAAGTACCATCCGGACGTCAGCAAAGAGCCGGATGCCGAGGCGCGCTTCAAGGAAGTCGGCGAAGCATATGAAGTGCTGAAAGACCCGGAAAAGCGCAAGGCTTACGATCAGTTCGGCGCCAACTGGAAAGAAGGACAGGACTTCCGTCCCCCACCCGGCTGGGAGCGCGGTTTCTCCTTCAGCGGCGGCGGCTTCACCAACGAAGGTGACTTCAGCGACTTCTTCGAATCGCTGTTTGGCCAGGCTCGC
>DASULL010000242.1:0-2484 GCA_036278215.1 Gammaproteobacteria bacterium
CGGTGACACTCTGCCGGCCATGCTGCTTTCCCTGTGGCAGGCGCTGCCGGGGCTGCACTGGCCGACGCTGCTGATCGGTGCGGCCAGCCTCGTTCTGCTGTTCCTGATCCGCAGCCGGCTCAACGGTTGGCTGCGGGCCGCCGGCTTGGGGCCGCGGCTGGCCGATGGCCTGGCCAAGGCGGGACCGGTGGTCGTCATGATTACCGCCATCCTGCTCGTCACCGGCCTGGACCTCGCCGCTGGCGGGGTGCCGGTAGTCGGCGCCGTCCCGGCCGGGCTGCCGCCGCTGGCACTGCCGCCGCTCGACCTGCCGCTGGCCTGGCAACTGTTGCCGGCTGCTCTGTTGATCAGTCTGGTTGGCTTCGTCGAATCAGTCTCGGTGGCGCATACTCTGGCGGCCAAGCGCCGGCAGCGCATCGCGCCGGACCAGGAACTGGTCGGTCTGGGAGCGGCCAACCTGGCGGCCGCCGTCAGCGGCGGTTTCCCGGTCACCGGCGGATTCGCCCGCTCGGTGGTGAACTTCGACGCCGGGGCGCAGACGCCGATGGCGGGGATCTTCACCGCCCTGGGGATCGCCGTCGTCGCCCTGCTGTTCACGCCCTTGCTGCACAATCTGCCGCACGCGGTGCTGGCCGCCATCATCATCGTCGCCGTGCTGAGCCTGGTCGATCTGGCCGCCATTCGCCGCACTTGGCGCTTCTCCCGGCAAGATTTCGCCGCCATGGCGGCGACCATGCTCGGCGTCCTGCTGATAGGGGTCGAGGCCGGCATCGTGCTGGGGGTCAGTCTGTCGCTGCTGCTGTTCCTCTGGCGCACCAGCCGCCCGCATATGGCGGTAGTCGGTCAGCTGCCCGGCAGCGAGCACTTCCGCAACGTCGAGCGCTTTGCTGTGGTGGAGAGCCCGCGGGTACTGTCGCTGCGGGTCGACGAGAGTCTGTATTTCCCCAATGCCCGTTTTCTCGAAGACCGCATTCTGGCGCTGGTGGTCGGCCGGCCGCAGCTGCGTCACCTGGTGCTGATGTGCTCCGGCGTCAACCTGATCGATGCCAGCGCTCTGGACAGCCTGGAAGCCATTGCCGAACGTCTGCGGGATGCAGGTATTCAGCTGCATCTGTCGGAAGTGAAGGGGCCGGTGATGGACCAGCTGCGGCGCTCGGATTTTCTCCAGCGCTTCGGCGGGTTGGTGTTCGTCAGTCAGTACGAAGCGTTGCGGGCGCTCGATCCGGCCTGTGCCGAACAGACGGCCCGGCGCCCGGCCAGGGCCGTCTGAGGTGCCACAGGCGCAGCCGCGTTACCCGCGCGGTCAGCGCCGTACGGCCCGCCCCCTTGGTCCGCTCAAGGGGGCAGCGCTGCTAGTAACTCTTGTACGGCAAGAACTTACCGCTCATCACGATTTTTACCCGATCGCCATCCGGGTCGGGCTCGCGTTGCAGGTCCATCTTGAAGTCGATCGCGCTCATGATGCCGTCGCCGAACTCCTCGTGGATGAGTTCCTTGAAGGTGGTGCCGTACACCATCACCAGCTCGTAGAAGCGGTAGATCAGCGGATCGGTCGGCACGCTGCTCGGTAATGAACCCTTGTAAGGCACCACCTGCAGCAGCGCCACCGCCTGGTCATCGAGGCCGAAGATCAGGCCGACGGTTTCCGCCTGTTTCTTATTGAAGGCCATCTGCCCCAGGCAGGCGGCCGTCACCCATTCCTTCGAGGCGCCGACCTGGCGCGCCACCTCGGCCCATTGCAGGCCCTTGCGAATCTTGGCGGCTACGATCATCTCGGTAACGTCGTTGCGATTCATGCTGCGCTCCTGTTCGACGATGGAAGAAGAGGCGTCACGACCAGCATAGCTTACTGCCACCGGTGCTTATCAGGAACGGACGCCGAGCGAACATCAGCGAATTCGCTCGGCAGGAAAACGGGCACTCGCCAGACCCGCGGCCTTTGCGCGTCTCTGGATCTAAGATGGGTGGCGAGTGTCTAAATGCTCAGATCCTTCGGCCAGCCGACCAGCTCGTCGTGGTCCACCGTGTCCAGGGCGGCCGGGCCGCTGTCTCGGGTATTCCAGGCATAGTTGAGCTTGGCGTAAATCGTCGCCATTCGTTCTTCCAGCAGCTCGTGGGCCGCATCCGGTTCGTCATCGATGTCTTCGATGAGTTCATCCAGCGACGTGGCCGCGTCGCGCAGGGTCAGCAGGATCCATTCAGCGTCCATCAGTTCCTCCGGGGATTTGATCAGGCGGTCTTTACAGGATCTGTTTCACCGCCACAAGTACCGGTCGGCCGAAACGCCACTATATTTCCTTCAGACGCCGCCCGGATTCGGCAAGACGAGCTGGCGCCAGGCTTGAATCGCTGCTCTACGGCTTGCCAGGAGGCACCATGTTCAAGGCGATAATGAACACCATGCGGGCGCGTAAGATGCTGCCGCGGGTATCCGAGACCGAGCGGGCGGCGCTGGAGGCCGGCACCGTCTGGATCGACGGGGAA
>DASULL010000243.1:0-5686 GCA_036278215.1 Gammaproteobacteria bacterium
ACCAGATGAGCTGTACCGGTAACCCGCAGGGCCTCCCACTGCCCCTCGCTGATCCAACGCCGCTCACCCACTGCCAGCGCGACTATCACCCCTTGCGCGGCAGCGCCGTGGAGATGGGTGGCAAGCTGTTGCGCGACCCGATCGCGCACGCGATTCAGGCTCCAACCGCTGTCGAGCCGGCGCGCTGTCTCCGCTTGCCGGACATAACCGACCGCATCGATACCTTGGGAAAACAGCCAGCGTTCGTAGTCGAAACCACCCGGATTCATCAGCCCGTTCGGCTGCTTCAGGCGGACCTGTAGCCGCCAGCGCTCACCGGCCACCAGCGGTGGCGGCGACCCGTACCAACCGAGCCGAATCAGCCGCGGCCGCCAGTCGATCGGCCCCTCCAGCCGCACGGCTCGCAGCAGCAGGCGGGTATAACCGGCATCCATCAGTTCGCTAGAGAGGATTTCGGCCTCGACCATGAGGTCCTTGCCTTCCAGAGCGGCTGGCAAGCGCTGATCCAGCGCCGACTGCGCGCTCCAGGCGGCCCACAATACCCCCAGGCAGAACGCAGCCAGCGGCCGGGCCGGCCGCCACGGCAGTCCGAGCGCGCCAAAACCGAGCAGCAGCAGCCATCCCAAGCCCGGCAGCTCACGCAACTGGTGTAGCGCCACCACACCAGCGGCAAAAGTGAAGAATGGTAGCGTTGAGTTTCTTCGGCCCGGCAAATTCAGTAACCTTGCCGCGCCGCTCCACCATAACAGGCGCCAATGCCCCGCAAGATCCTGCAACGCTTTCTGCCGGACCCGGCTACTCTCCGTTCCCGGCGGGAGCTGCGGTTTCTCGGTGGGCTGCTCGACGATCCGTTCCTGCTGCACCTCAATCGCCGCTCCGTGGCCGGCGCCTGCGCGCTCGGGCTATTCGTCGCCTTCATTCCGGTTCCCGGGCAGATGCCTATCGCGGCCTTGCTGGCAATCCTGCTGCGGGTCAATTTGGTGTTGTCGCTGGCGATGGTGTGGACGACCAACCCGATCACCATGCCGCCAATCTTCTATTTCTGTTACCGAGTCGGCTCCTGGCTGCTCGGTAATACCGAGCGCGAACCCTTCCAGCTGACGCTGGAGTGGTTCTGGCTGGAGCTCGGGATAATCTGGCAGCCGTTCCTGCTCGGCTGCCTCGTTGTCGGCACCATCGTCGCGGCGCTCGCCTACACTCTGGTGCAACTGCTGTGGCGGCTGCATGTAATGCGGACCGCTCGCCGCCGCCGCAGCCGCCGTGAGCAGAACTGAAGTGTAGCAGCCGGCCGGACTCTTGCCGCTGCGCCGGAGGCCGGGCGCTAGGGTGCGCCCGCCTCGCTCAAGCGGCCATCGTCCATGGTCAGCACGCGGTCCATACGCCGCGCCAGGTCGAGGTCATGAGTGACCATCAGGACGCTGGTGCCGTACTCCCGGTTCAGCTCCTGCAACAGCGCGAACACCTGCTCTGCCGTCTGTTTGTCCAGATTGCCGGTCGGCTCGTCGGCCAGCACACAACGCGGCTTGGTCGCCAGCGCCCGGGCGATTGCGACCCGCTGCCGCTCGCCGCCAGAGAGTTCGCCCGGCTTGTGCTCGGTGCGCGCCCCCAGCCCCACCCGCTCCAGCACTTCGCGAGCCTGCCGCCGCGCATCGGCCGGCCGCGCACCGCCGATCAGCAGCGGCATGGCGACGTTCACCAGCGCGGTGAACTCCGGCAGCAGATGATGAAACTGATAGATGAAGCCGAGATCGCGGTTGCGCAGCCGGCCGCGGGCGCGCTCACCGAGCGTCTGCAGAGCCTGGCCGGATACCCAGATCTCGCCCGTCGTCGGCGTGTCCAGCCCACCAAGCAGATGCAGCAGGGTGCTCTTGCCGGAACCCGACCGGCCAACAATGGCGATCTGTTCCCCCTGCTGGACATCCAGGTCGATGTCACGCAGCACTTCCACCTGCAGCGGACCCTCGACAAAACGCTTGCTCAGGCTGCGAGCACGCAGCACCGACACCTGCTGGTCGATCTTATTCATAGCGCAGCGCCTCCGCCGGAGCAGTCCGCGATGCCCGCCACGCCGGGTACAGGGTAGCCAGCAGCGACAGCAGCAACGCAATGCCTGCGATCCGCCCCACATCCTGGGCCCGCAGGTCGGACGGCATCTCGCTGATCGGGTAAACATCGCCCGGCAGGAACTGGACGCCAACCAAGCGCTCGATGAAAGGCACGATGGTTTCGACGTTCAAGGCCAGGGCAACGCCACAGATCACCCCCAGTATCGTGCCGACCACGCCGATGATCGCACCTTGCACCATGAAGATTCCCATCACGCTGGCTGGGCTGATACCGAGCGTGCGCAGGATGGCGATATCGGCCTGCTTGTCAGTGACCACCATCACCAGGGTCGAGACGATGTTGAACGCCGCTACCGCCACGATCAGCGTCAGGATGACGAACATCACCGTCTTCTCGGTGCGCACGGCGCGGAAAAAGTTGTAGTGCTGCACGGTCCAGTCGCGCACGCTGTAGTAACCGGGCAGCTCTGCCGCCACCTGGCGCGCCAGCCAGGGCGCCGCCATCAGATCGTCGAACTTGAGGCGGATGCCGCTGATGCCGGGCTGGCGGAATACCTTGGCAGCGTCGTCCATATCGATGAACGCCACCGCCCGGTCGTACTCATACATGCCGCTCTGAAAGATGCCGACCACGGTGAAACGCTTCACCCGCGGCAGCACCCCGGCCACCGAGATGGTCGCTTCCGGCGTCACCATGGTCACCTTGTCGCCAACCTCGGCCACCAGCATCGTCGCCAGATCCCGGCCCAGGACGATGCCGTACTCGCCTGGCTTGAGCGCGTTCAGGTCGCCGACCACCATCTTGTCTTCGATCTCGGCTACACGCTCTTCATAGGCCGGCACGATTCCTCGGATCAGGCTGCCGCTCACCCGGCCGGCGTTGGTCAGCATGACTTCGCCCTGAATGTAAGGCGCGGCGCCAAGCACATGCGGGTTTTTCTCGGCGCGCTCGACCAAACCATGCCATTCCGCCGGGTTGTCGCCGACGCCGTGAATGGTTGCATGCGACACCATCCCGAGAATGCGCTCGCGCAACTGCTGTTCGAAGCCATTCATGACCGACAGCACCGTGATCAAGGTGGTCACGCCAAGCGCGATACCGATCATCGAAGTAAGCGAGATGAACGAAACGAAATGGTTGCGCCGTTTGGCCCGCGTATAGCGCAGGCCGATATACAGCTCGATCGGTTTGAACATGATGTCCGACTATTTCCTGGGGCGGCTAGAGCCTAGCGCATGAGGGATGATCTTTGCGAGCGCAGCAGGGTTCGATTGCAAGACACGACCTGTGACATTTTGACCTGCGGCGCCCGATGTTATAGTGCACCGATCTGTTCAGGAGTGGCACTCATGCGAACAATATTTAAGCCAGCTGTCGTCGTCTTTGCCCTTGCCATGGGGTCGGCCGCCTACGCCGATGCACTGCTGCTGGACAAGGTACAGCAGGATGCCCCGCAAAGTGCAGACCGGCCGACGCGCGGGATGACCATGGACGCCGTCGCCAGCCGCTTCGGCGAGCCCGCCGAACGGATAGCCGCTGTCGGGGAACCGCCGATTTCGCGCTGGGTCTACGACGGCTACATCGTCTACTTCGAAAAGGACCGCGTGCTGCACTCCGTTGCACGCCGCTGACAAATTCCCCACTGTACGAGCCTGAATCACTCCATGAGCTACGCCCAGAACATGCTCCGGGCGCGGGTGCGCCTGCCCGCGGAATGGGAGCCCCAAGCCAGCATCATGCTGACCTGGCCGCACCCGCACGGCGATTGGGGCAGCAACCTGCCGGCAGCGCACGAGGCTTTCGCCGACTTGGCCGCTGCCTTGATCCGTTTCGAACCGCTGCTCATCACCTGCTACGACGAAGCCCACCTGGCTGCCGTCCAGGAAGCCCTGGTCGCCCGCGGCGTGCCGCTGGCCCAGATCAGCTTCGTGCTCTGCCCGTCCAATGACGTCTGGGCGCGCGATCACGGTCCGATCACGGTCTATCAGGAAGGCGCCCTACCGACCCTGATCGACTTCACGTTCAACGGCTGGGGTTCCAAATTCCCAGCCGAGCTGGACAACATGCTCACCCGCCGGCTGCATGCTGCCGGCGCTTTCGGCACTATCGACTGCCGGCGCATCGACTGGGTGCTGGAAGGCGGCGGCATCGAAAGCGACGGCCAGGGCACCATCCTGACCACCCGCCGCTGTCTGCTGGCGGAAACCCGCAATCCGGGCCTGAGCCAGCAGCAGATCGAGATGCAGCTGCGCGACCGTCTGGGGGCGCAACGAGTGCTGTGGCTGGAGCATGGCGAGCTGGAAGGCGACGACACCGATAGCCATGTCGACATGCTGGCCCGCTTCTGCGACGTCAACACCATTGCCTACACGGCCTGCGACGACCCGAGCGACCCGCACTACGCCAACCTCAAGGCCATGGAAGCGGAGCTGCAGGCTTTCCGCACGCTGCGCGGCGAACCCTACCGCCTGCTGCCGCTGCCCTGGCCGCAGCCGGCCTATGCCGACGACGGCCACCGACTGCCGCTCAGCTATGCCAATTTCCTGATCGTCAACGGCGGCGTGATCGTGCCGACCTACGACGATCCGGCGGATGAGCGAGCCATGGCCGTGTTGCGGAAAGCCTTCCCGGACCGGGAGATCGTCGGCGTGCCGGCGCTGCCCATTATTGTCCAGCACGGCAGCCTGCACTGCGTCAGCATGCAGCTGCCGCGCGGGGTTGAACTTCCCGGCCGCGGCCGGACTCTAATTGCTTCTTGATTTACCCCTACCCATTCCCATCGCTTGTGGAGAGATTCTCGACGATGACGAACAGTCTGCGTGTCGCCCTTGTTCAGCATGCTTGCGGCGACGACCTCGCCGCCAACATGGAGCGTTCACTGGCCGGCATTCGGGAGGCGGCCGAACGCGGCGCCAAGCTGATCATGCTGCAGGAACTGCACCGCACCCGTTATTTCCCGCAGCACGAAAGCCCGGACCTGTTCGATCTGGCGGAAACCATTCCCGGCCCCAGCACCGAGGCGTTGGCGCAGGCGGCACGGGATACCGGCAGCGTCATCGTCGGCTCGCTGTTCGAAAAGCGGGCGCCGGGGCTGTATCACAACACCGCCGTGGTACTGGATGCCGACGGCAGCCTGGCCGGCACCTACCGCAAGATGCACATTCCGGACGACCCGGGCTTCTACGAGAAGTTCTACTTCACGCCGGGCGATCTCGGCTTTCAGCCGATCCAGACCTCGGTCGGCAAGCTCGGCGTGCTGATCTGCTGGGACCAGTGGTTTCCGGAAGCAGCCCGGCTGATGGGCCTCGCCGGCGCTGACCTCCTGCTCTATCCCACCGCCATCGGCTGGGACAGCCGCGACACCGCCGAAGAGCAGGCGCGGCAGCGCGACGCTTGGATTACCATTCAGCGCTCGCATGCGATCGCCAACGGCCTGCCGGTGCTCGCCGGCAACCGCATCGGCCACGAGCCCGACCCGACCGGCAGCTCACCCGGCATCGACTTCTGGGGTTCCAGCTTCGTCGCCGGCCCGCAAGGGGAAGTGCTGGCGCTGGCCTCCACCGACCAGGAGCAGGTGCTGATCGCCGACATCGACCGGGCCCGCACTGAAAACGTCCGC
>DASULL010000244.1:0-2018 GCA_036278215.1 Gammaproteobacteria bacterium
GCGTCCCAACATCAGCCGCTGTGCAGGACGACGAGGACGGCAGGAGGTGGCTGGTCATGCCAGGTAGAATCACGGGTCGAGACGGCAAGGCCAATCCGGGCAAGTTTCCCACCGGAACGGTCGGCAATCCGCCGGGCAAGCTGCAGAGCCGACGGGTCGACGAGCACGCCGCGGGAGGCGTGGTCGACAGCTGGGCCCAGCATCTCAGCCAGCTGCAGCTGCCAGCCAGTCGCGACGAACTGGTCGAGCAGGCCAAGGCCCACGGCGCCGACGACGAAGTCATCCAGGCTCTCCAGCATATGCCGGAAAGTCACTACGCCAGTCTGGACGATCTCAGGCAGGGGCTGAACCGGGGCGGCTGGCAGAGGCCGTGAATTACTGCCGTTCTTCCGCTAATGCTTGCAGCTGTTGCTCGAAGGCGGCCAGCGCTTCCTCGCCGAACAGCACGAAACGAACCCGTTTGACGTAATCCAGGCGCTTGGCTTCATTGGCGACGGTGCGTACCGCGACCGCTGCCGCCGGTTGCAGCGGATAGCCGAAGACCCCGGTGGAAATAGCGGGAAAAGCGATGCAGTCGATCTGTTCCCCATCCGCCAGTGCCAGAGCGTTGCGGTAGCAGTCCGCCAGCAACTGGTCGGATGGCTGGTCGCGGCCATAGACCGGGCCGAGGCAGTGGATCACGAAGCGATTCGGCAGATTGTGGGCGCCAGTGAGTACGGCTTGGCCGGGCTTGATCGGCGCCAGCGGCTTGCATTCCGCCTCCAGTCCGGGTCCGGCGGCCCGGTGAATGGCGCCAGCGACTCCGCCGCCGCTGGTGAGCCAGGCGTTGGCGGCATTGACGATGGCAGCGCAGTCCGCTTGTTTGGTGATATCGCCCGGCAGTGCTTCGATTAGCACGTTGTCGACTTTAGCTTGCATTTCTCTGTCTCCGTTGCTGCTGTCGCATCGGTTCTGCCGGCCAGGATTCCCCCGGTTTGCGGTCCGCGGAACATCGGCAAGCAAGCTTGCTGTTCCAGGCGCTTGTGATGCGGCCCGGCTACAACATCGCCAAGCTGTGAACTGGTCCCAGCTGCCGGAGCGTGACCGTTCGGTTGCGTCAGCCGATAATTCACTCTTAGGAAATCCGCACACGGAGCTTACAGTTGGATCTGCTAGCCGCCCTTCCCGCAAGCCCGCTCGTGGGCAAGCTTGTCAGCAGTACGTTGTTGATCGCGGCGCTTACGCTGGCTTACCGCTTCGCCGCTGCCAGCATCTGGCGGCTGGAGTGGTCGACGCAGGAGGCGCGCCGCCGTTGGCTGGTGATGGCGCGCAATGTTGCCGTGCTGGTGTGCTTGCTGTTGCTGGTGGTGATCTGGGCCGAGCAGTTGCGCACCCTGGCTCTGTCGGTGGTGGCGTTTGCCGCTGCCATCATCCTCTCCACCAAAGAGCTGCTGATGTGCCTGACCGGCGGCGTGCTGCGTTCCAGCACGGGCATGTTCGGCATCGGTGACCGCATCGAGGTGAAGAAACTGCGCGGCGACGTCATCGACCTGACCCTGCTGACCACCACGATCCTGGAAATCGGTCCGGATCAGCTATCCCATCAGCACACCGGACGGGTGGTCGTCCTGCCCAATTCCATGTTTCTGAGCGAGTCGGTCGTTAACGAAAGCTACATGGAAGACTACGTCCTGCATACCACTGTGCTGCCGGTTTCGCGCAAAGAGGATTGGGCCCGGATCGAGCGGCATCTGCTGCAGGCGGCGACCGAGGTGTGCGAGGAGTTTCTCGAGGCCGCGCAGCGCCATATCTCGCGGGTAGGCCGGCGGCGGGGGATCGATGTGCCCTCCGTTCAGCCGCGGGTAAGCCTGCAGTTTCCCAAGCCGGAAGAAATGAATCTCATCGCCCGCTTTCCCGCGCCCGCTCGCATCAAGGGGCGGGTTGAGCAAAGAATCCTCCGGCGCTATCTGGAGCTGGAAGGAGAAGGCGGCTCCGCCACGGTCGAGGAGGGTGAATTGCTGGAGCGCTCGTAGCGGCAT
>DASULL010000245.1:0-2770 GCA_036278215.1 Gammaproteobacteria bacterium
GATCACTTCGGCACCATGATCGGCCAGAACCTGGGTGCAGAACGGTCCTCCCAGAACGCGGGAAAGATCGACGACCCGCAGCCCGGCAAGAGCACCGCTGACTTGGTTCAATTCCATGTTGTTCTCCTGTCCGGCCACTGACGACCCCGTTGAATAGCTGAATATCCCGCTTGCCGAAATTATCCACGAGCGCTGCCGGCAAGTACGAAACGCCTTGTTCGTACAGCGGAATCAATATTCGAAAATAGCCGAGTTATAAAGTGGATCTAGTATAAGCAGCGCCTCTACAAGAGGAAAAACATGAAACCCAGTCGGTAACTGTTGCTCTTGCCGTTGCCGCAACGGCCAGGTGGCGCAGCCTCTTAGTCGGCCACCAGGCTACAGAGCGGCGGCGATGCGCCGAAACATCTCCAGGTTCTGCTGGAACGAACCCGCCTCGCGAAAGCGGCGATCGGCCGCGTTCACGGCAATCACCACTTCGGCAGCCCGGTTGATGTAGATGTACTGACCATAGACCCCGCGGGCGAAAAACTCCCCCTCCGGCGCATCCGCGGCTATCCACCACTGATAGCCATAGCGGGTCGCCCCTGCCGCCGTCGGCGCGCTCGCCACGGTCGAAGCGGCGATCCATTCGGCAGGGACGATCTGTTGGCCGTTCCAGCGGCCGTCCTGCAGGAACATCTGGCCGAAGCGGGCGTAGTCCCGGGTCGGCATATTCAGCCCGCCCAGTACGAAAGCCGTCTTGTAGCCATCGGTCACGTAATACGGCGTCGCTTCCAGGCCCATGGGCTGGATCAGCTTCTCCGCCATCAACTCGAGCACGCTGCGGCCGGTTGCGCCCTCGATCACCATGCCGAGCACATGGGTGTCGATGGAGACATACTGCCAAGCCTCGCCCGGCGCCCGCTCCCGCACCGACAGACTGGCGGCGAAGTCGTTCATGGAGCCGCCGAGGGCGAGCACCCGACCCATCCGGTTGATGTCGGAGTTGAAATCGAGGTAGTCCTCGTTAAAGCGCACGCCGCTGGCCATCTGCAATACATTGCGGATGCTGGCGCCATCGTAAGCCGTGCCGATCAAGGCGGGAGCATACTTGGTCACCGGCTCGTCGATAGCGCCCAGCGCGCCCTCGGCCAGCAGTATTCCCAACAGCGCCGACAGATACGATTTGGCAACCGACCAACTGATCCGCCGATCGTCCGGTTTGGTGCCGAGGAAGTAATTCTCGTAGGCGATCTCGCCGCTCTTCAGCACGACGATGCCAGTCAGCGCGCGCTGCTGAAGCCACTCGGAGAGATCCGGCAGGGGCCGTGGATTCTCCGGCAGCAGAGAAACCGACCCGCTGCCGCGAGGCAGCTCGGCATGAAAAAACAGCCGGTTCATACCGCTGAAATTGTCGACTATCTTGTCTTCCGCAAACAGTGAATTGACCGCCAGCAGACGCTGGATGTCATCCCACTTCCAGGCTGCGCCCATAGCCGTAATGGCCAACAGCGCCGCGCAGCCATACAGCCCCCAGCTCCATACGCGTCTCATCGCTCCCCCCTTGTGTTCTTATTAAGGATGGATGGTCTTACGGTAGCTACGACTCCGGCGGCGGCTCAGCCGCCGGCACGACCTTGCCCGGATTGAACAGCCCCTGAGGATCGAGCGCTTGCTTTAGCGTTCGCATCAGATCCAGCGCCACCGGATCCTTATAGCGGCGCAGTTCCTCCCGCTTCAGCAGGCCAATGCCGTGCTCCGCCGAGATCGAGCCGTTCATGCCGGCGACAATGTCGTGGACGATGCGGTTGAAGTCACCCCAGCGCTGCAGGAAAGCGCTCTTATCCATACCGACCGGCTGACTCAGGTTGAAATGGATATTGCCGTCGCCGAAGTGGCCGAAGGCGCAGACCCGAATGCCGGGCAGCGCCCGCACACAGGCAGCCGAGGCGGCTTCGATGAATTCGGCGACCCGTGACACCGGCACCGAAACGTCGTGCTTGATGGAGCCTCCCTCCCGTTTCTGCGCTTCCGGCACGCTCTCCCGCAGCTGCCAGAACGCCTGATTCTGCGCCTCGCTGGCGGCGACGGCGGCGTCCTCGATAATCCCATCTGCCAGCGACTGGCTCAGCAGCGCCTCTAGCCGGCCGGCCAGATCGGCCTCCGGATCGGACAAGGTCAGCTCCACCAGTGCGTAGGCAGCATGATCCGCCGGCAGCGGCCGGGCCGCCGCAGGGATGTGCTGCAGCACGATGTCCAGCGAAAAGCGCGACATGAACTCGAAAGCGCTCAGGGTTTCGCCAGCTCCGGCTTGCAGGCGCTCGAGCAAGCGCAGCGCCTGCTGAGGCGAGCTGCAGCCAACCAGGGACGTTACCCGCGTCCGCGGCTTAGGAAATAACTTGAGGACGGCGGCGGTGATGATGCCGAGCGTGCCCTCGGCGCCGATGAACAGATTTTTCAGGTCGTAGCCCGTGTTGTCCTTGCGCAGGCCGGAGAGACCGTTCCAAATGCGCCCATCGGCCAGCACCACCTCCAGCCCGAGCACCAGATCGCGCGCATTACCGTAGCGCAGCACGCTGGTGCCGCCGGCATTGGTTGCCAGATTGCCGCCTATCTGACAGGAGCCTTCGGCCGCCAGCGACAGCGGAAACAGTCGGTCGGCCCGCTCGGCGGCGTCCTGCACCGTCTGCAGTACGCAGCCAGCCTCGACGGTGATGGTGGCATTCACCGGATCCAGTTCCCGTATCCGGTTGAGCCGGCCGAGGGCTAGAACGATACCGCCTTGGGC
>DASULL010000246.1:0-3611 GCA_036278215.1 Gammaproteobacteria bacterium
GTAAGCCGGTCCACCGTCTCCCGCACCACATCGGCCAGATCGAAAGTGCTGAGATGAAGCTGAATCCGGCCACTGGTGATGCGGGAAACATCGAGTAAGGTATCCACCAGCTGCGACAGCCGGGCGGTACTGCCGAGAGCACGGTCAACCGCCGCAGAGACGCTTTGCTGATCCAGGGCGGCCCCGCCGTCGCCGCTCCCAAGCAGTCGCTTCAGGCTTTGCAGCTGCAGATGCGCTGCCGCCAGCGGAGTGCGCAGTTCGTGCGAGGCGATCGAGAGGAACTCGTCCCGGGCACGGACAGCCTCTCGCGCCGCTGCGTAAGCCTGTGCCAATTCCTCGGCTTCGACCCGCTCGGTGAGATCGCGTATTACCTTGACATAGCCATACAGGCTGCCGTTGGCGTCACGCAGCGCGGTAAGCGTCACGTCCGCCCAGAAACGTGAGCCGTCCTTGCGAATCCGCCAACCGTGATCACGCGCAACCCCCTCGGCATCGGCTTGCTGCAAAAGCTTTGCCGGCTTGCCACGGGCTGCATCCTCCGGCGGGAAAAACATGCCCACATGCCGCCCGACCACCTCCGACGCTTCGTAGCCTTCGATCCGCTGGGCGCCGAGGTTCCAAGTGGCGACACGCCCCTCCGGCGACAGCATGAAGATGGCGTAGTCGCGCACCTGCTCGACCAAAATCCGGAACCGCCTTTCGCTTTGCCGCAATTCCTGTTCGGCTTCCCAGCGCTCGGTGACATCCTGCGTTACCTTGGCGTAACCCAGCAGCTCACCAGCGGCATTGCGTATCGCCGTTACTACGACATGGGCACGAAAACGGCTGCCGTCCTTACGGATACGCCAGGACTCGTCTTCGTAGCGGCCTGTTTCCCGCGCGGTTTTCAGCTCCAGTTCGGGCTGGCCGCTGTCTCTTTCTTCGGGCAGGTAGAAGATTTTGAAGTGGCGACCAAGGATCTCGCCAATGCTGTAACCATTGATACGTTCCGCTCCGGCGTTCCAGCTGACGACGATGCCCTGCGGATCGAGCATGAAGATGGCGTAATCGCGAACACTGTCGACCAAGGTCTGAAAACCGGTCTCACTGAGCGCAAGCGCAGCGCGTACTTCGCTCTTCTCTTCAGCACTGTCCTTGGTCGTCCGCATGCAGCCCTCTCGCGATAACGCCCGGCTCTACAAACACATGCACCACAGCCGATCTAGGCGAATATAGCAGTGGCGATCACTACCACCCAAAACAGCTGGCGTGCTGCCGAGCGATGGCTTTGGTCCGCGAGTACCAGGAACGGTCAGCGCCGCTGAGGGTGGTTTTCCGGCCCGTCCGGGATGATCAGGGCTCTCACGCCAAGTATCTCTATATCCAGAGCCAAGTCCTTGCTTGTACATCCCTCTGAATAAGGGCGCAAGCCGGGAAGCACCCGACAGTCCTTCTGTTGACAAGGGGGCCAAGGCATCGTTCAAACGAACAGATAGGCGCATATCGCCACTGCCGCCGCGATAGCGACGACGTCAGCAGTAAGCGCCGCCACCAAAGCGTGCCGTACTCGCCGGACCTGGACGGCGCCAAAATAGACGGCAAGCACATAAAATGTCGTTTCGGTCGATCCTTGGATCGTGCTGACCAAGTTGCCGACATAGCTGTCCGGGCCGATGCTGGGGTCGTTGATGATCGAGGCCAGCACCGCATAGGCACCCGAACCGGATAAGGGCCGCAAAAGCGCCATAGGCAGCGCCTCCGCCGGCAGCCCGATGACTGTCGTCCACTGCCCCAACCAGCCCACGGCCGCCTCAAGCGCCCCGCTGGCGCGCAACATACCGACCGCCACCAGGATCGCCACCAGATACGGAATGATCCGCACCGCTACCTGAAACCCGTCCTTGGCGCCTTCGACAAAGGATTCATAAACCGGCACTCGCCGCAGCACGCCAAACAGGAGGAAACCGATCATCAGCAGCGGGATCACCCATGGGGAGATCGCCCTGCCATACAGGATGGTAAGTGGGATCAAGGCCAGTAGCCCGCCGAGAAAGGTCAGCGACACCCACAGGGGATAGGCGCCGGCATCAACCGGCTCCTCCCCTTCCGGCGACCCGGCTTGCGGCTGCGGCGCTGCCCCCGGCGCCGTCACAAACCACCGCTGCAGCAGCTTGGCGGCAACAATGGCAGCGATAGTCCCGCAGATGGTGGCAAACAACGTGGTCGGTAGAATCGCCGCCGGGTCGGCTGAGCCAGCGGCTGCCCGCAGGGCGATTACCCCAGTCGGCAGCAAGGTGACACCGGAGGTGTTGATCGCCAGGAACAGCACCATCGCATTGCTGGCCGTGCCTTTGTGCGGATTGAGCTTGTCGAGCTCCTGCATGGCGCGGATGCCGAATGGCGTTGCCGCATTGCCCAGACCGAGCGCGTTGGCGGAAAGGTTGAGAATCATCGCTCCCATCGCCGGGTGATCCGGTGGCACATCAGGAAACAGCCGAGTCATCAACGGGCGGATCAGCCGCGCGATGATGGTCAAAAGTCCACCCGCCTCAGCGATCTTCATCAGCCCGAGGAACAGGGTCATTACCCCGATCAGCCCCAGTGCCAGCTCCACCGCCCCGGTCGCAGACTCCACCATCGCTCTGGAGAGCGCCTCCATCACCGACGGCAGCGCCGGATCGCGGCTGAGCTCGCGCCAGGCAGCGGTCAGAAAAGCCGCCAGTACGATAAAAAGAAAGAGGTAGTTCATGGCTGGAGAATTCCACAGGCAAGCGGCGGTTTGCCAGCGCCGGCATACGCCGCGACGCTGCAGGCTCCACCAGACGGAATGGAGCTTTTGCGGTTAATCTTGCTTGCCACACGCCGAATAATCGAGGAGTGACCCACCATGACCCCTGCGGTTGTCGCCGCCCAGCACGCCAAGATCGCCTTCACACTGCACGAATACCGACACGATCCAAACGCTGCCTCTTATGGCCTGGAGGCGGCCGAGAAACTGGGCCTGGATCCGGCGCAAGTCTTCAAGACCCTGGTGGCCAGCGTAGACGGCAAGCTGGTCGTCGGCTTGGTTCCGGTGGCGCGATCGCTGGATCTGAAAGCGCTGGCGGCGGCGGTTGGCGGCAAGCGGGCAACCATGGCCGAGATCGCCGCTGCCGAGCGGGCCACCGGCTATGTCGCCGGTGGCATCAGCCCGCTGGGACAAAAAAAGCGGCTGCCCATGGTCATCGATGAAAGCGCCCTGCCGCTGCCGCGGATCCATGTCAGTGCCGGCCGACGCGGCCTCGAGATCGAGCTGGCGCCGGCCGATCTGCTGCGGCTCTGTGGAGCAAGCACCGCTTCGATCGCCCGCTGACTCGCAGCAGCCCCCGGCCTCGTCGAAAAATCTGTTGACACCAGCACAGAACACTGATTCCATCAAAAAATGAACCTGGATTCACATTATGGCTTACCGTGAAACGCCCCGCTCCCGGGCTCGCCGGCAGGCAGCTCGGCAAAGCATCCTGTCCGCCGCCGAAGCCTTGGTCAGCGAGGGGGGATTCCGCAACGCCGGAATCGCCCAGGTAGCGGAGCGAGCCGGCATAGCGGTAGGAACGGTCTACCGCTATTTTCAATCGAAAGGGGAGCTGTTCTCC
>DASULL010000247.1:0-2763 GCA_036278215.1 Gammaproteobacteria bacterium
GGATTTGAACCCCCGACTTCCTGCTCCCAAAGCAGGAGCGCTACCAGACTGCGCCACACCCCGTGAAGCTGGGAAGACCACTTTTCCGCCAAGTACGGAGGGCCGGAATCATACCGAGCTCTGGTCGCGCCGTCAACGGACCTCGGCTTGTTGCCCTACAGTCCACGTGCGACAATCCGCAACCATTCTTCTCCGCCCCCGCCTCCGGCGTACAACAGGGAGCCCACATGCCGGCCCAGACACTTGATGGCAAGGCGATCGCCGCCGAACTTCGTAATGACATCCGCAAGCAGATCGACGACCGCCGGCAGCGCGGCCACCATATACCTGGGCTTGCCGTGGTATTGGTCGGGGCCGATCCCGCTTCCCAGATCTATGTTCGCAACAAGCGCCGCGCCTGCGAAGAAACAGGCATAGAGTCGTTCGCTTACGACCTGCCCGCCAGCACCTCGGAAGAGGAGCTGCTGACCCTGGTGGATCGACTCAATACCGATCCCCGGGTCGATGGCATTCTGGTGCAGCTGCCGCTGCCGCAGCACATCAACCCACAGCGCGTGATTGAGCGCATCGACCCGCGCAAGGACGTAGACGGCTTCCATCCGGCCAACATGGGCGCGCTGGCGCTACGCCTACCGGGCCTGCGTCCCTGCACGCCGCATGGCGTGATGACCATGCTGGAGAAAACCGGCATTGAACTGGCGGGACTGGATGCGGTAGTAGTCGGCCAGTCCAATATTGTCGGCCGGCCGATGGCGCTCGAGCTTTTGAATGCACGCTGCACCGTTACCATCTGCCATACCAAAACCCGTGATCTGCAAGCCAAGATCGGCGCGGCCGACGTGCTGGTGGTAGGTGTGGGCCGGCCTGAAGTGATTGCCGGCAGCTGGGTCAAGCCAGGCGCGGTAGTGATCGATGTCGGCATCAATCGCTTGGCTGACGGTCGGCTGGTTGGGGATGTCGAATACGCAACGGCGGCCGAGCGGGCCAGTTGGATCACGCCGGTGCCCGGTGGGGTCGGACCAATGACGATCGCCACGCTTATTCAGAACACACTGCATGCGGCGGAGTTGCGCGGCCACTGAGCGGTAGCCGCCCCCTACCGAGCCATTGAGGCGCCGGAGGCAGCACGCCTCCTAGAACAATGCCTCGATGGCATCGCTCAGGCGCTGTACCGGCACCACATCGAGGCCCTTGATCGCGCCGCGCCGCGGCGCGTTTTTGCGAGGCACGATCGCACGCTTGAAGCCATGCTTAGCCGCTTCCCGCAGCCGCTCCTCGCCGTTAGGTACCGGCCGTACCTCCCCGGCCAAGCCGATCTCGCCAAATACAACGCAATCGGCCGCGATAGGCCGGTCGCGTAGACTCGACAGCACGGCGATGAGCGCCGGCAGATCGCTTGCCGTCTCGGTAAGGCGGACCCCGCCGACCACGTTCAGAAACACGTCCTGACCGAAAGTCGAGATGCCGCCATGGCGCTGCAGCACCGCCAGCAGCATGGCAAGGCGGCTATTGTCGAGGCCTAGCGCTACCCGCCGCGGGTTGCTCAGCGAGCTATCGGCCACCAGAGCCTGCACCTCGACCAGCAACGGCCGGCTGCCTTCGCGGGTGATGGTAACGACGCTGCCGGCAACTTCGCCGTCGTGGCGAGATAGAAAGATCGCGGACGGATTGGCAACCTCCTTGAGGCCGCCTTCGTCCATGGCGAACACACCCAGCTCATTAACCGCGCCGAAGCGGTTTTTCACCGCCCGCAATAAGCGGTAACGACTGCCGCTCTCGCTCTCGAAATACAGCACTGTGTCGACCATGTGCTCGAGTACGCGCGGACCGGCCAGGGTGCCCTCCTTGGTAACGTGGCCGACCAGGAACAATACCGTGCCAGTCTGCTTGGCGAAGCGCACCAGATGGGCAGCGCTCTCCCGCACCTGCGCCACCGATCCCGGCGCCGACTGCAGGTGCTCGGTGTACATGGTCTGTACCGAGTCGATTACCACCACCCGCGGCGCTTCAGTGCGGGCGATCTGCAGAATGACCTCGACCGAAGTCTCGGCCAATACCTTCAATTGGTTGCCTGCCACGCCCAGCCGGCCGGCACGCAGCGCCACCTGGCGCAGCGATTCCTCGCCGGTTACATACAATGCTGGCAGCTCCGGCGGCAGTTGGGTCAGAGCCTGCAGCAGCAGGGTCGACTTGCCGATGCCCGGGTCACCGCCCAGCAGAATGACGCCACCTTCCACCAGGCCGCCACCCAAAACTCGGTCCAGCTCGCCCATGCCGGTGGAAAAGCGCAGCTCGGCGGCGGTCGGCACGTCGAGCAAGGTCTGCACACCGCGCTCCCCGGCATATTGTCCGCGGACTTGCGCAGGCCCACGGGCAGGCGCCTGCACACTTTCCTGCAGCGTGTTCCAGGCGCCGCATTCGGCGCATTGACCGGCCCACTTAGGGCTTATCGCGCCGCACTCGGAACAGACGTAAACCGTCTTAGCCTTCGACATGGCCGTCTCGATATTCGAACCGAACCCGGCGGGTCAGCCGGCACAGCAGCTCATAAGGAATAGTACCGCTGGCGGCGGCCACCTCCTCGACAGGCAAGCCCCGGCCCCAAAGAGTCACTGGATCGTGCACCTGCACCTGATCGAAGCCGCGCAGATCGACACTGAGCATGTCCATGGACACCCGACCGATGACTGGCGCGCGCCGGCCATTGATCAAGACCGAGGCGCTGTTCGAGGCATGCCGCGGATAACCGTCTCCATAACCGAC
>DASULL010000248.1:0-7500 GCA_036278215.1 Gammaproteobacteria bacterium
CTGGAAGAACCCGGTTTTGTACAGACTGCGTATCGCCTCGGCGATGCGGGCATCTTCGACTGTCTCGCCGATGCGGATCGGCAGGTAGTTCAAAACCGTGCCGACCGGAACCCGCTGTACACCCTCGACCCGGATATCCTCAACCTGAAACGGCTGAGCTGCGGCCACTGGCAGGGCAAGCCAGCCGCAAAGCAACCCGATCAAGAGCAGACGTCGCATGATGGTTCCGCTCCTGCCTTTAGTGCGCCATCAGGCGGGCAATATCGTTGTAGAACGCCACCGCCATCAGCATGAACAACAACCCCATCCCGATCTGTTGGCCGACGATCTGCGCCCGCTCCGACAACGGCCGCCCGCGAATCGCCTCGATCACGTAATACAACAAATGGCCGCCATCCAGAACCGGCACCGGTAGCAAATTCAGCACCGCCAGGCTGACACTGACGATGGCGAGAAACTTCAGGAATGCAGTAAGGCCGAGATCGACCGACTCCCCGGCGAATTGGGCAATATGCAGTGGGCCGCCCAGATTCTTGATGGACGCCTCCCCGACCACCATCCGCCACATCAGCTTCAGAGTCAGGCTGGTAGCCGTCCAGGTCGATACGGCAGCACGCTCCATCGCCTGCCAGGGGCCGTAACGCACCTCCCGCAGCATATCTTGATAAAGCGCCTCGAAGTTCTCCGGCACCTGCGGCGAAATACCGAGCATGCCGACGGCGCGGCCGTCTGCTTCGCGGCTAGCCAGAGTTACGTCCAGCCGGCGCGGGGCGGCGCCGTCGATAGTCAGCTCCACCTCGGCACCCGGTCGGGGACTGACATAGTCCACCAAACCGCGCCAGTCGCTGATCGGGTGACCGTCAATCGCAATGATCCGGTCACCGGGCTCGAGACCGGCGGCGGCAGCCGGACCGTCCGGTAAAGCCGCACCGACTACAGCCGGCAGAATCGGTGCCCAGGGACGGATGCCGAGCACCTTCAGGTAATCGGGATCATCGCCCAGCACACGCACACCGCTCAGATCGAGGGTACGCTGCGCCGGCTGACCGGCCGCAGTTTCAACTTCAAGCTCCACCCGATCGCGGCCGACGCCAGCGTCCAGCAGAGCGATCAGCGCCTGATCCCAGCCGCGGACCTCGGTACCGGCGACCGCGGTCAATTCATCGCCGCGCTGCAGGCCGGCCGCCGCCGCAGGACTATCCGGCAGCACCTCGCCCACGACCGGCCGCATCTCCTGGGCCCCGCCGACGAAGATCAGCCAGTACGCCAGCAAGGCGAATATGAAATTGAAAATCGGACCGGCTGCGACAATGGCGGCGCGCACCCCCACCGGCTTGCGATTGAAGGCGCGGTGCGCCTCCTCAGGCGGGACGTTGCCCTCGCGCTCGTCCAGCATTTTCACGTAACCGCCCAGCGGAATGGCGGAGACGATGTACTCGGTGCCGTCTTTGCCGCCGGTCCAGCCGAACAGAGGCTTGCCGAAGCCAATCGAATAGCGCAGCACTTTGACGCCGAGTCGGCGCGCCACCCAGTAATGGCCGAATTCGTGGAACGCCACCAGCACGCCGATGGCGAGCACAAAACCAAAGATATTCTGCAGGATGCTCATAGCTACGCCGCCGTTATCGTGCCGACTACCGTACGCGCGTCGACGCGCGCACGCTCGTCAGCCGCCAGCACGTCGTCGAGACTGGTGACCGGTTGTACCGCAGTACGCTCCAATACAGTACCAACAACATGGGCGATATCCGTGAAGCGGATCCGCCTTGCCAGAAACTCTGCCACGGCCACTTCGTTGGCCGCATTCAATGCTGCACAGGCCGTCCCGCCGGCGCGCAAGGCGGCATACGCCAGTCCAAGACACGGATACCGGCGCGGGTCCGGCGCTTCAAAGTCGAGCCGGCCGATCTTGACCAAGTCCAGCGGACCAACACCGGCCGTGGTGCGGTCCGGCCAAGCGAGAGCGTGGGCGATTGGCGTTCGCATGTCGGGATTGCCCAACTGCGCCAGCACCGAGCCGTCGATGTACTCAACCAGGGAGTGCACAATGCTCTGCGGGTGCAGCACGACCTCCACCCGGTCAGGAGCGACATCGAACAGCAGACAGGCCTCGATCAGCTCCAACCCCTTGTTCATCATGCTGGCCGAATCGACCGAGATCTTCTGCCCCATCGACCAGTTGGGATGAGCGCATGCCTCTTCCGGCGTCACCTGCGCCAGCCGCGCCAGCTCGGTCTGACGGAACGGACCGCCGGAGGCGGTCAGAAGAATGCGCCGCACCCCGCTGCTCTCCAGGCCGCGCGCGCCGAAATCGGCCGGCAGACACTGGAAGATGGCATTGTGCTCGCTGTCGATGGGCATCAGCAGCGCACCGCTACGGCGCACCACATCCATGAACACCGCCCCTGCCATGACGAGCACTTCCTTGTTCGCCAGCAGGATGCGCTTGCCCCGCTCCGCCGCCGCCAAGGTCGGTCGCAGGCCGGCGGCGCCGACGATCCCGGCAACCACGCAATCGGCCTCGTCCAGCGCCGCCAGCTGCCGCGCTGCATCAGCGCCACCTAGTACCTCGGTCGGACAACCATCTGCCGCCAGCTGCCGGCGCAGTTCGTCGGCGGCCGCCACATCCCCAACCGCAGCATAGCGCGGCCGAAAACGCAGACACTGCTCGCGCAGCCGGACGATATTGCTCTGTGCCGCCAGCCCTAGAACGCTGTAGCGATCCGGATGTCGGGCCGCCACATCCAGCGTACTTACGCCAATGGAACCGGTAGATCCCAGCACAACCAGTTGCATCATGGCGCCATCCACAGCCATAACAAACCCATGACGAAGATCGGCGCCGCCGCCGTCAGACTGTCGATACGATCGAGGACGCCGCCATGGCCGGGCAGCAAATTACCGCTGTCCTTGGCGCCGTGCTGGCGCTTGATCATGCTCTCGAACAGGTCGCCGACAATAGAGAACAGCACAGTTATCACGATGATCGGCACCAACATCAGCAGCGACGGCGATGCCGGCCCGAGCACCAGGTGCAGCACGATCCCGGCTACCAACGCCAGCAGCAAGCCTCCGATAGCGCCCTCCCAGGTTTTACCTGGGCTGATCCGAACCGCCAGTTTGCGGCGGCCAAAGCGGCGGCCGGCAAAGTAGGCGCCGGTATCCGCCCCCCAAACCAGCAGCAGCAACAAGGTAACGAAGTAAGGTCCGGCGACCATGCCGTGCAAGACCACCATTGCCAGCCAAGACAGCCCGAGCACTACATAACCTATGACGGTATTGAGCCCAACAGGCGGCGCAGTGGTTATGTCGCTCTGCCGGCTGAAGCGCCGCAGCAAAAACAGCGCTGCCAGCCACCAGAGAGTTGCCAGCAAAAACACCGGCTCCTTGGCCAGGGTGGAACGGAAAAACACCCAGCCCACAACCAGCAACAGCAGCAGGCCAAGCAGATAGAGCGCCTGCAGCAGCGGCCGGGTAATCCCCACCAGCCGCGCCCATTCAAGGGCGCCTAAGCCCACAACAATGGCAAACAGGATGGCGATGCCACCCGTCGGCAGCAGCCAAATCGCCGCCATGGCCAGTGGCGCAAGCACCAGCGCCGTCACAACCCGCTTAAGCACGCTGCAATTGCTCCACCTGTTCCGGTGTGCGACCAATCCGACGCTGCCGGCGGGCGTAGTCGGCGAAGGCCGCAGCCAGCTCTGGTGCACGAAAATCCGGCCACAGCACATCAGTGAAATAGAATTCGGTATAGGCGAACTGCCACAGCAGAAAGTTGCTGATGCGCTGCTCGCCGCCGGTACGAATGAGCAGATCCGGCTCAGGCAGATCTGCAGTTGAGAGAAAACGCTCTAGCCGCTCCGGAGTAATCTGCTCCGGCTGCAACCGGCCGGCCAGCACCTCGCGAGCGGCCGCGGCGGCCGCCTGCGCTATGTCCCAGCGCCCGCCATAGCTTGCCGCGACAGTCAGTTGCAGACCATCGTTGGCCGCAGTCCGCTGCTCCGCCGCGGCGATCTCTTCCTGCAGCCGCGCTGGGAACCGCGCACGGTCGCCGATCAGGCGCAGACGCACGTTGTTGCGCGCCAGCCGGGTGGTCTCGCGCTGCAAGGCTAGCAGGAAGAGTTCCATCAGCAGAGAGACTTCGCTCTCCGGCCGCCCCCAGTTCTCGCTGCTGAACGCGAACAGAGTGAGGGCTTTGACGCCGAGCCGGCCACAGGCCTCCGTCACGGCGCGCACCGCATGCACGCCTTCCTTATGACCTGCATGCCGCGGCAGGGAACGCGCCTGCGCCCAACGTCCGTTGCCGTCCATGACGATAGCGACATGCTGCGGCAGGATCTCGGGCCAGGCGATAGTCGTTGGATTTATCTGATCGCCACTCATTACAGCCTCGGCCCGTGGCCTTGGGAGCTCATGATGGGAAAAGCGTGCCTGCTAAAGCGGCACAACCCCGGATCTGGCGGACTCAGATTTCCATCAAGTCCTTTTCTTTTGCCTCCAGCAGCGCATCGACTTCCTTGATGTACTTGTCGGTGAGCTTCTGGATGTCCTCTTCGGCCCGGCGCGCTTCATCTTCAGAAGCTTCTTTTTCCTTGACCAGGTCCTTGATGTCGCCATTGGCATCGCGGCGGATGTTGCGAATCGCAACCCGCGCCTGCTCGGCCTCATTCCGCACGATGCGGGTGAAATCGCGCCGGCGCTCCTCGGTCAACGGCGGCAGCGGCACCCGGATCAGGGTACCTGCGGTCGCCGGAGTCAGGCCCAGATCGGACGTCATCAACGCCTTCTCTACCGCCTGCACCATGTTTTTTTCCCACGGCGTCACGGTCAGAGTCCGCGCATCCGCCACCCCGACGGTAGCGACATGGCTCAACGGTACCTCATCGCCGTAATACGAAACAGTGATGTGGTCGAGCAAACTTGTGTGCGCGCGCCCGGTGCGAATCTTGCTGAATTCCTGCTGCAACGCCTCGACGCTCTTCGCCATCCGGCTGCCGGCGTCTTTCTTAATGTCGTTGATCATAATGGCTGTCACCTCTCCACGATGGTCCCGATTTCCTTCCCGCAGACAACATCCAGCAGAGCCCCTGGCTGCGTGACGTCAAACACGACGATCGGCATCGCATGGTCGCGACACAAGACGATCGCCGTAGCATCCATTACCTCGAGCTTGCGCTCCAATACCTGATCATAGGTCAGTCGCCGGTAACGTTCCGCCTTGGCATCCTTCTTGGGATCAGCCGAGTAGACGCCGTCGACCTTGGTCGCCTTCAACACGACATCGGCGTCGACCTCGATCGCCCGCAGGCTGGCTGCCGAATCGGTGGTGAAAAACGGGTTACCGGTGCCGGCCGCGAAAACCACCACCCGCCCTTTCTCCAGATGCCGGATAGCGCGGCGGCGGATGTAATCTTCGCAGACCTGGTTGATTTTGATGGCCGACATTACGCGGGTGAACACGCGCTCCTGCTCCAGGGCATCCTGGAGCGCGAGCGCATTCATCACGGTTGCCAGCATGCCCATATGGTCGGCGGTAACGCGATCCATGCCCTTAGCCGCAAGCCCGGCGCCACGGAAGATATTGCCGCCGCCGACCACCAGCGCCACCTGGACGCCGAGGCTGACGATCTCGCCCACTTCCGAGGCCAGTCGCTGGATGACGGTCGGCGAGATGCCGTAGTCGCCGTCACCCATCAGCGCTTCACCGCTGAACTTGAGCAGAATCCGTTTGTATGCCGCCTGGCGCATGCTGTCACCCGTCCCGCAATGTACCGCTTAAGAGCCGCGCACCTGCGCCATCACCTCTTCAGCGAAGTTCTCCTGCTTCCGCTCGATGCCTTCACCGACCTCGAAGCGGGTAAAGCGGACAACCTTAGCCCCGGCGCTCTTGAGCAGCTTACCGACAGTCTGGTCCGGCTCCTTGACGAACGGCTGACCCACCAGGGTCATCTCCGCCAGGAACTTGTTGAGCCGGCCCTGCACCATCTTCTCGACGATTTCGCGCGGCTTGTCGCTGCCTTCCGCCTGGGCGATCAGGATCTCGCGCTCTTTCTCGACCACATCGGCCGGCACGTCCTTCTCTTCCACGCACAGCGGCCGGCTGGCGGCGATGTGCATGGCGATATCGCGACCGAGCTCTTCGTTGCCGCCTTCCAGCTCCACCAGCACGCCGATGCGGGTGCCGTGCAGATAGCTGGCGATCAGGCCGGCGTCAGTCTGCAGGCGGTCGATGCGGCGCACCTGGATGTTTTCGCCGATCTTGGCCACCAGTTCCAGACGCGCTTCATTGAGGGTCTTGCCGCCGTCAATGGTGAGCTCGTTGAGCGCTTCAACGCTCGCCGGGCTCGCTTCCAGCACCTTGTCCGCGACCATGCGGGCAAACTCGCGGAAATCGTCGCCGCCTGCAACAAAGTCGGTTTCGCAGTTCACTTCGACCATCGCCGCTTGGCGGCTGTCGGCAGACAGCGCCACCACGATCAGCCCTTCAGCGGCAGTACGGCCCGACTTTTTGTCGGCCTTGGCCAGTCCGCGCGTACGCATCAACGCAATGGCGGCTTCAATGTCGCCGTTGGTTTCCGTCAGCGCGTTCTTGCACTCCATCATGCCGGAGCCAGTGCGCTCCCGCAGTTCCTTAACCAGCGTTGCGCTAATCGCCATGTTGGAGATCCTCCCAGTAAATCCGTATCCAAAAAAGAATCCGGGTTATTCCCCGGATTCCTGTGCAGCCGCATCGCCGGCCACTTCGGCGCCTTGATCCTGTCGATTCTCAGCCTGCTCCTCGCCACCTGCACGCGCACCCTTGCGCGCTGCCGCAGACGCGGCTTCGCCACGGACTTCAACGAACTCGTCGCGGGCGCCGGCACTGTGAGCCAGCACGGTGCGCGCATCGGCCACGGCGATCGCAGCAGCATCGAGGTACAGCTGCACCGCACGGATGGCGTCGTCGTTGCCAGGAATCACGTAATCGATGCCCTCGGGCGAGTTATTGGTGTCGACTACCGCGACGACCGGGATGCCGAGGGTGCGGGCTTCCTGCACGGCGATCTTTTCGTGACCGACGTCGATCACAAACAGCGCATCCGGCAGGCGCTCCATGTCCTTAATGCCGCCAAGGCTGCGGTTGAGCTTGTCCATCTCGCGACGGCGCATCAACTGCTCCTTCTTGACCAGACGATTGAAGATACCTTCCGCCTCCTGGGCTTCGAGTTCCTTCAACCGGCGGATCGACTGCTTGACTGTGCGGAAGTTGGTCAGCATGCCGCCAAGCCAGCGGTGATTCACATACGGCATGCCGCAGCGCTGCGCCGCTTCCGTGACCGCGTCGCGGGCCGCACGCTTGGTGCCGACAAACAGCACGGTACCACCGTTCGAGACCAGCTTGCCCATAAAATTCAGGGCATCGTTGAACAGCGGAACCGTCTTCTCGAGGTTAACGATATGAATCTTGCTACGTTCCCCGAAGATGTACGGCGCCATCTTGGGATTCCAGTAGCGGGTCTG
>DASULL010000249.1:0-2303 GCA_036278215.1 Gammaproteobacteria bacterium
GCTACGAAGGGCCGGCCCTGTTTCTCTACGGCGCCGCGTCGGATTACGTCACCGCTGCAGCACGTGCACCGATCCAGCATTATTTCCCCGCCGCCCAGCTGCAAGCGCTCCCGCAGGCCGGCCATTGGCTGCATGCTGAGCAGCCGGAAGCCTTCGCCGCAGCAGTGCGACAGTTTCTGTCGCCGTTTCACGACTAGCCTCAGCTGAAACACTCGACAAATCCAAAGACCGGCGGTGGCTTAGAGCGGCCCTGAAACCGTATAATGCCGCCTCGCTGATGCCTGCCCCTCTGGAGATTATCGATGGCCGAAGATTTGCGCGCCGCCGCGCTGGAATATCACCGCAACCACCCACCCGGCAAGATCCAAGTCACGCCGACCAAGCCGCTCGCCAATCAGCGCGATCTGGCCTTGGCGTATTCGCCGGGGGTAGCGGCAGCGTGTGAGGCCATCGTCGACGATCCGAAAGAAGCCGCCACCGTCACCGCGCGCGGCAATCTGGTTGCCGTCATCACCAACGGCACCGCCGTGCTGGGCCTGGGTGCCATCGGCCCCCTGGCGGCCAAGCCGGTGATGGAAGGCAAAGGCGTGCTGTTCAAGAAGTTCGCCGATATCGATGTGTTCGACATCGAGATCGACGAGCGCGACCCGAAGAAGCTGATCGACATCATCGCCTCGCTGGAGCCCACCTTCGGCGGCATCAACCTGGAAGACATCAAAGCACCGGAGTGCTTCGAGATCGAATCCGCGCTGCGCGAGCGCATGAAGATCCCGGTCTTCCACGACGACCAGCACGGCACCGCCATCGTCTCCGCCGCCGCCATCGTCAATGGCCTGCGGCTGGTGGAAAAGAACATCGAGGACGTGCGCATCGTCACCAGCGGCGCCGGCGCGGCCGCCATTGCCTGCCTCGACCTGCTGGTAGCGCTGGGGGCACGCAAGGAAAACATCATCGCCTGCGACTCCAAGGGCGTGATCTATCAGGGCCGCAAGGAGTCGATGGACCCGCGCAAGCTGGACTACGCCGCCGAAACCGAGTGCCGTAGCCTGGCCGACGCAATCAAGGGCGCCGATATCTTCCTCGGCCTGTCCGGCCCCGGCGTGCTCAAGCCGGAAATGGTCAAGGAGATGGCGCCGAATCCGCTGATCCTGGCGCTGGCCAACCCGGTGCCCGAGATCCTGCCGGAGCTGGCGCTGGAAGTACGGCCGGATGCCATCCTCGCCACCGGCCGCTCGGACTACCCGAACCAGGTCAACAACGTCCTCTGCTTCCCCTTCATCTTCCGCGGTGCGCTGGACGTCGGCGCCACCACCATCAACGAGGAGATGAAGCTGGCAGCGGTCAAGGCTATTGCCGACCTGACCATGCAGGAGGCCTCCGATCTGGTGGTCGCTGCTTATGGCGGCAAGCCGCTGCAGTTCGGCCGGGAGTACATCATCCCCAAGCCGTTCGATCCGCGTCTGATCGTGCGGGTGGCGCCGGCTGTGGCCAAGGCGGCCATGGACTCCGGCGTGGCGACTCGGCCGATCGAGGACTTCAGCGCCTACTATCTCAAGCTCAACCAGTTCGTCTTCCAATCCGGCCTGGTGATGAAGCCGATCTTCGAGCGCGCCCGGCAGGATCCACGCCGGATCGTCTACGCCGAAGGCGAAGAAGAGCGGGTGCTGCGGGCGGTACAGGCGGTCATCGACGACGAGCTCGGCAAGCCGATCATCATCGGCCGCCGCAAGGTCGTGGAAAAGCGAATCAAGCGGCTGGGGCTGCGGATGCGGCTCGACCAAGACTTGGAGCTGGTCGACCCGGAAGGCGATCCGCGCTTCAAGGAATACTGGCAGCTGTATCACGGGCTGATGGAGCGCCGCGGCGTGACGCCGGCGCGGGCCCGTACCGTCGTCCGCACCCGTAACACCATCATCGCCGCGCTGATGGTCCGCCGTGGCGAGGCCGACGCCATGCTGGGCGGCTTGGTCGGCCGCTATCAGCGCCAACTGAGCTACGTAGAGCAGGTGATCGGGCCGCGGCCGGGCGTGCGCAATATGGCTGCCCTGAACGTGCTGATCATGCCGAAGGGCACGCTGTTCATCTGTGACACCTACGTAAACCCGGACCCGACCGCGCACCAGATCGCCGAGATGGCCATCATGGCGGCCGATGCGGTGCGTCGCTTCGGCATCACGCCGAAGATCGCGCTGGTATCGCACTCCAGCTTCGGCAGCTCGGATGCGCCGTCGGCGGTGAAAATGCGCGAGGCGCTGCAGCTGATTCAGGATCGCGATCCGTCGCTGCAGGTCGAGGGCGAGATG
>DASULL010000250.1:0-2209 GCA_036278215.1 Gammaproteobacteria bacterium
ATCGCATCGTCAACTTCTTCCCACCGGAGCGGCATAACCAGCTGTTCATGGACCTCTCGCTCAACATGCGGGCGGTCATTGCCCAGCAGCTGATCCCGACCCCCGATGGCCGCGGTCGGGTGCCAGCAGTCGAGGTGCTGATCGGCACGCCGCTGATTCAGGACAAGATCCGTGAGGGTGCGGTGCATGAGATCAAGGAAATCATGAAGCGCTCGCGCGAGCAGCACATGCAGACCTTCGACCAGCATCTGTACGAGCTCTACGTCGCCGGCCAGATCACCTACGAGGATGCGCTGCGCTACGCCGATTCTGCCAACGAAGTCCGTCTGATGGCCAAGCTCAACGCCGACGACAACCTGGAGCGCATGGAAAGTGCGACTGACGGGTTGAGTTTGCTGGACGATGGCGGGCCGAAAGGACCGCGGCGGATCTAAGGCGGGGGCAGGGTTGTGACCACAGAGACGCAGAAGACACAGAGAAGAATTTAAGATTCACCACCAAGGCACTAAGGAACACAAAGATAAGCCTCTTGCTTTGTGACTCTTCGTGGCCTTTGTGTCTTTGTGCTGAGCTTCCAACCTGCCCCTGTGGCGCAACAACTACTCCGCTTCCCGAATCCGTAGCATCGGATATTGACGCAACTCGGCGAGTGATTCGGCCGGCAGGCAGGCAAACACATCCAGGCCGGAGCTGGGGTGGCCGGCCAGCCACAGGCGGAATAAATCCACTATCGAGCCTTCGAAGCAGCCCGGCCGGCCGTCCGGGTCGGCCAGCCGGCTGGGAACGCCCCGGTCTTCTAGCAGCGGCGCGGCGGCGATCACCGGCGGCGGCAGCCCGCCGATGACGAAGGTCGACGGCTGCGGCCGAAACGGGAAAGGCAGGCCGGCGCTGTCCAGCAGGACCAACTTGGGCGGCGGGTCGAGCCGCTCCACCAGGGCGAGCGCTGCGGCGATACCGGCACCGGCGGCCAGTACCACAGCAGGCGCTGCGGTGTGAGTGTCGCGCCAGCCGACGCCCAACGGCCCTTCGATGGCGACTTCGCCAAAAGCGGGCAGAGCGGCAGCGGTGTCGGTTGGCGGCGCCAGCAAGGCGAGCCAGTCTGAGGCGAGATGGTTGACGTAGGCTTCAATCCGCGTCGGGCCGCTCACGACGGCCAGCCGCTGGCCGGGCCGGATGGTGCCGGCCAGCTCCGCCTGCTCCAACCGCAGCAGCCGCCAGTCGCCGGCGACTGGCGTATTACCGATCAGCTTGCCGGAGTAGTACTGCCGCTCAGGCGGCATGACGGTAGACCAGCTTGCCGCCGACCAGGGTGTACATGGTTCTGCCGGTCAGCTCCCAGCCAAGGAAGGGGGAATTTTTGCCGCGGCTCTGCAGGGTTTCCGGCTGCACCTGCCAGACCGCGTCCGGATCGAAGATGCAGAGATCGGCCGGCCGGCCGGCGGCGATCACACCGCCATCCAGGCCCAGGATGCGGGCCGGGTCGACCGTGACCCGCGCCAGGGCATCCCGCAGCGGCAGCACGCCTTCCTCGACCAGCCGCAGCACCAGCGCCAGCAGGGTGTCGAGCCCGGACAGCCCGGGTGCGGCGCTGGCCAGCGGCGCATGCTTGGCGTCCGGCTCGTGCGGCTGGTGATCGGAGCAGAGCACCAGAGTGCCGTCGGCGACCGCGCGGCGCAGCGCATCGCGGTCCAGCGCGCTGCGAAACGGCGGGTCGACCCGGAACATGGATTCGAAACCCCAGAGGTCCTGTTCGGTGAAAAACAGTTGGTGGATCGCCACGTCGGCGCTGACCGGCAGGTTATCGCGGCGGGCGCGGCGGATCAGTTCGGCGCCGCGACCGGTAGACAGTCGGCCGAAGTGGGTGCGGGCGCCGGTCTGCTCGACCAGGGCCAAGTCGCGGCCAAGCGCCGCCGTTTCCGCCGCCTGCGGAATGCCGGCCATGCCCATGCGGGTGGCAACGCTGCCTTCGTGCATCAGACCGCCTTCGCTCAGGCCGCGGTCCTTGGGGGTGAGCAGCACCGGCAGATCGAAGGTGCGGGCATATTCCATGGCTTTGCGCAGCACCCAGGTGCTGGCAAGCGGCCGGCCGCCGTCGCTGACGGCAACGCAGCCGGCCGAGCGCAGCGATGCCATGGCGCTCAACAGCTGGCCCTCCAGCCCTTGAGTCAGCGCGCCTAGCGGCGCCAAATGCACGCCCGACGGCTCGGCG
>DASULL010000251.1:0-2260 GCA_036278215.1 Gammaproteobacteria bacterium
GGTACATGGCGATATCGGCGTCGCGCACCGCCTGTGCGGGCTCTTTGTAGTTGGCGGTGCCAAAGGTGATGCCTATGCTGGCCGAGGAGTAGACCTCGTTGCCGCCCAGCAGAAATGGCTGGGACATCTTCTCGTGAATGCGCTCAGCGACCCGAACAGCATCGGAAGTGTGCTGGATGTCATCGAGCAGAATGGTGAACTCGTCCCCGCCCAGCCGTGCCAGCGTGTCTTGCGGCCGCAAGCAGGACTCCACCCGGCGGGAGAACTGGATCAGCAGCTCGTCGCCGACCATATGCCCCAGGCTGTCATTGATGATTTTGAAGCGGTCCAGGTCCATCATCATGACCGCATAGCGGCCGCCTTCACGAGCGCCGCGGGCGATGGAATGGCTGAGGCGGTCGGCGAACAGCATCCGGTTCGGCAATCCCGTCAGGGCATCGTGAAAGGCGTTATGCTCGAGCTTGCGTTCGACTTCCTTCCGTACCGTTATATCGCTGGCGATGCCGACACAGCCGGAAAACCGGCCGAACTCGTCCAGTACGGCGGACAGCGTGAGCAGAGCCGGAAAGGTGCTGCCGTCGCGCCGCTTGAGCTCCAGTTCGCCTTCCCAGATCTGGCTGCCGGCAAGGGCTTGACGGACTTCTTGCAGCAGGCCCGGCTCGGCATCCGGCATGATCAGGTCGGTGAAGCGCTGCCCCATGGCCAGATCTGCCGGCCAGAGATAAAGACGGGTTGCAAACCGGTTCCAGTAGATGATGCGATCATCGCTGTCGGTGGCGAGGACCGCATTATGTACCTGATCGAGGAGCGAGGCCTGGAAGCGAATGCGTTGCTCCGCCTGCTTGCGATCGGTGATATCGCGGATGATGGCCAGCACCTGAGGTTCGCCGTCCAGTACCACCGTATCGAGTATCACTTCGGTGGCGATAAGGGCCTCGTTAGCGCCCTGGAATTGCCACTCGAACAAGTAGGGGCTGTCCTGCCGGCGCTTCTGGAGATGCGCTTGGAGGCCCGCTATGGAATCACTGCCATCGGGCTGGCGCGGCGGCGCCAGGCTACTCGGATCGCGGCCGATCAGGTCATCGTAAGGAATACCGAACAGGTCGCTAGCACGCTCGTTGCAATGGGCGATAGCGCCATCGCGAATCAGCAGTATTGCATCTGGAACCGAGTCCACCAGGGTTTTGTAGCGATTCTCGCTCTCCCGCAGGCGCATTTCGGCATGCTTGCGCTCGACGGCATAATGGATCGCCTTGCTCAGCGTGGAGGCGTTGACTTCATCCTTGACCAGATAATCCTGTGCCCCCTCCTGAATAGCCCGCAGAGCCAGCGAACGGTCGCGCGAGCCGGTAAGTACGATGATCGGGGTGCCGCCGGCGTGCCGCTGAAGCGTCTGGAAAGTATCCAATCCGGTACTGTCCGGCAGGGAAAGATCGAGCAGGATGACGGCAATATGCTGGCGCCGGAGGATCTCCAGGCCGGCTTCCAGGCTCGCTGCATGCAGGACTGTCTGTGGCAGGTCGCTTGCTTCGGCGAGCATTGACTGAATCAGTAGGGCATCAGCACGACTATCCTCGATGAGAAGCACAGCGCTAGCGCCCACCTGTGGCGCAGAGATAGCTGTGGATGAGGTGTCGTCGGGCATTAACATCCTGTCCGGCGTGGGTGGCGGCTTCCCGATGCTGGGGTCATTAGTGGTGTTTTGATGTCCCATCCGGGTGGCTCGATAACGGCATCGTGCGCTAGTAGCGGAGGATAGATTCCATCAGCTCTGTTTACGCCGTTTGCGAATCGGCTTCCGGCCAACCGCAGACACGCTGCGACATTGCGGCGCAAGCACTATGTGGGGTAGATGGGGGCGTGGCAAAGTGGATCAAGCGCAGCCCTAGGAGGGTGCTGTAGCTGCGTTGGCTGACATCAGCGGGGCACGGTCGACTGCCCGATTTCTACGTCGTAGCCGGGGTGGTGTTCACGCTTAACCAAGGAAGACGCCGCACCGACCGCGGGATCCAAAATAGGATCAAGACGGGTAATAAGCGATACGGACCGGCGAAAACTTGCGCCGGCCCGAACTTGCGGCTGAAAGCTTAAAGTTCTGGTAGCGCCTTACCGGCTACAAATCGTCGTCAAGATCGTAGTCGGTCAACAGTTCACGCAGCCGCTTTTCCTCACGGAGCTCTTCTATGGCTCTGCGGAAGTCGCGGTCGTTGCGCTCGCTACGCGTGCCTGGGAAGTCTTCCAGCAACGGATCGTCAAACTC
>DASULL010000252.1:0-3473 GCA_036278215.1 Gammaproteobacteria bacterium
TACCGGCGGGACCGGCCGCTCATGGCCGCAGTGGTGGCAGCGCAGGCGGCGCTCGCGCTGGTGGAAAGTGAGCCGCGCATCGCAGCGCGAACAGGTGCCGACCCAGGCGCAGCCATGACACATCACCGCCGGCGAGTAGCCACGCCGATTCAGGAACACCAGAACCTGGCCGCTCCGGTCCAGATGTTCCCGCAGGCGCAGCAGCAGCGCGTCGGAGAGTCCGGCGTACAGCGGCTTGTTGCGGATATCGAGGATGTGCGCGCTCGGCATATGCGCCTCGCCGGCCCGCTGCGGCAGGCGAAGGTGGCTGTAGCCGCGCCGCTCGACGTTGTAGAGACTTTCCAGCGACGGCGTGGCCGAACCAAGCACCACCGGAATGCCGAGTCGGCTGGCCCGCACCACGGCCAGGTCGCGGGCGTTGTAGCGGAAGCCGTCCTGTTGCTTGAACGACAGGTCGTGTTCTTCGTCGACCACGATCAGGCCGGGCCGCGCCAGCGGCGTGAAGATGGCGGAGCGGGTTCCGATGACGATGGAGGCCGCGCCGTCGCGGGCGGCCAGCCAGGCGTTGAGGCGCTCGCGATCGCTCAACCCCGAGTGCAGGGCGACGATCGGAACCTGGAAGCGGCTGCTGAAGCGTTGCACCAGTTGCGGCGTCAGGCCGATCTCCGGCACCAGCACCAGCGCTTGCCGGCCGGCGTCGACGGCGTCGGCGACCAACTCGAGATAAACCTCGGTCTTGCCGCTGCCGGTGACGCCATCCAGCAGGTGGCAGGAAAAGCCCGGCTGGCGGCGCACCGCCTCACAGGCCGCCGCCTGGGCGGGATTGAGCTCCGGCCGCGGGGCCGGCTCGGCGGTGCGCAGAAAGCCGTAGGCGGGCCGCTGCTCGATGCGGAGCCAGCCTTTTTCGGCCAGCAGCCGGGCAGTGGCGCGCCAGCCGGCGATGGCTTGCAGGGCGCCGGCTTCGAGCGCGCCGCCGGCTTGGCGGACCGCTGTCAGCAGCTCGGCCTGCCGCGGCGCCCGGCGGGCGTGCGCGGTCAGTTCGATTGCGGCGCCGGTCGGCGTCTGCTGCAGCGCCTGGGTTTGATCCGGTAGCGCCGGCGCCCCCTGGCGGAGCAGCACGGGCAGGGCGGCCGCCAGGACCTCGCCGGGGGGGTGGTGGTAGTAGCGACTGGCCCACAGCGCGAACTCCAGCAGTTCGCCGGGCAGTGCCGGTGTTGAATCGATGAGCGCGTCGATCGGTTTGAGCCGATGCCGATCGATACTGGGCTCGGTGACGCAGTCCACAACCACGCCAACGCGGCCGCTACGGCCGAAAGGCACCTTGACCCGCATGCCCGGTACGACTTCGACCTGCTCGGGCAGGCGGTAGTCGAAAAGTTGTGGCAGCGGCGACGGCACGGCCACCCGGCCGATCGAGGCTCGCAGCTGTTGCGCCGGGGGCGCGTCTAGGGGGGCAGACATTGCTTTTAGCTTTCTTGATTAAGGTGGTTTCTTAGCATGAGGAAGCTAGGTCCAGTCCCTGCAAGGAAATTTTCGTTTATCCACAAAGTCTGTGGATAACTCTGTGGAAGACTTGGCGATAGATTGGCAAAACCCGCGTCCGGCAAGCGTCTCTGTTAGATTGGCTAGAAAGTCGACAGCACAGCATAGTGTTTAAAAAACAACCACTTGCGCAATTTGCCGGGTTTCGCCAAGGAGGCCGCCGATAGTACTTGACGCCGCTCACGCCCCGCGTTCCTGTTGTGCATAAAGCTGTCGAAAACAGCGCCTAAGTCCCTGAAGTCCGGCCCGCAGGGCGGTGCTGCGCGAGGGTTTGCCGTCGCTCAGCGGACCAGCCAAGCGGCGGCGATTTCCCGATGCAGTTCTTCCTGCGATGTCGCCGGGCTAGCCGCGTGGATGATTTTCACCAGCGCATCCTCCGCTTCCTGCTCCCGCTGCGGGCAGCTTTTCCGCATCATCAGCGCGGCATTGACGGCGGCATCGCGCCAGCGCTCACCTTCCGGTGCTGCTGACAGGCCCGGCGGCAGATCCTGCAGCAGCAGCCGCATTTCGATCCGCTCCGCGCCGAGTTCAGCTTCCACCAGCTGATGGCGCAGTTCATGGGTCTGGATCTCGACTCCGGCCGGCGGCTGCTGGCGCAGCTGGCGGCGCAGCGCACGGATCGGTTCGATCACCTCACGATGCCATTCCATGGCCCGGCGGATGGCGGTTTCCAGATCGGTGGCGCCGAGCCGGCCGAGGCCGTTCACACCGATCCAGATCGCGCCGAGCAGCAGGCTGATGCTGAGGCCGTAGCGGGCCTGCAACCGCAGGCAGGCGGCTTTGACGTCCTCTTCTTCGTAGAGGGCGACGGCGAAATTCCACAGCTCATGGGGATCTTTCTGCATCGAAACTTCCTGCGGCGGGCTGGGTGATCGGGGCGAACCGGGCACCGCTCCCAGGGAAAAGAGCTGCGGCCGCGGCTGTCACAAGGTATGCCTTATTGGCAGCAAGTTTAACGCCGGCCAAATGAAAAAGCCGCCTGACGGCGGCTTTTGCGTGGCGGCGATCACATTTCCTTGATCACCTGGATCAGCTGGCTAGCGACCTCCTGACCGTCACCGTACAGCATGCGGGTCTTGTCGTCGTAGAACAGCGGGTTCTCCAGGCCGGAGAAGCCGGTGCCCTTGCCGCGCTTGACCACGATGATGTTCTCGGCCTTGTCGACATCGAGAATCGGCATGCCGTAGATCGGGCTGGAGGAGTCGCTGCGGGCCGATGGATTGACCACGTCGTTGGCGCCGATCACCAGGGCAACGGTGGTCTTGGGGAACTCCGGGTTGATCTCGTCCATATCGAAGATCAGATCGTAGGGCACCCCGGCCTCGGCCAGCAGCACGTTCATGTGGCCGGGCATACGGCCGGCTACCGGGTGGATGGCGAACTTGACCCGCACGCCTTTGGCCTGCAGCAGCTGCACCAGCTCCCAGACCTTGTGCTGCGCCTGCGCCACCGCCATGCCGTAGCCCGGCACGATCACCACCTGCTGGGCGTAGCCCATCATGATGCCGGCGTCTTCCGCCTGAATTTCCTTCTGCTCGCCTTCGACCGCTTCGGCTGTGCCGCTGCTGCCGGTGCCGAAGCCGCTGAACAGCACATTGGTAATAGGCCGGTTCATGGCCTTGGCCATCAGTTGGGTCAGCAGGGTGCCAGCCGCGCCGACCACGGTGCCGGCGATGATCATGGCCGGGTTGCCGAGCACGTAACCCTCGAAGCCGACCGCCAAGCCGGTGAGGGCGTTGAACAGCGAGATCACCACCGGCATGTCGGCGCCGCCGATGGGGATGGCGATGAAAGCGCCCAGCACCAGTGCCAGCAGGAAGAACAGCACGATCGGCAGCAGGCCGCCGCTGTAGAACACCCAAACGCCACTGGCGATGGTGGCGGCAAACAGAACCAGGTTCACAACCTGCTGCATCGGCACCACGCTGTTG
>DASULL010000253.1:0-5101 GCA_036278215.1 Gammaproteobacteria bacterium
GTGTCCCCCGACAGGCACGGCAGGCAACTCTGCCGTCCGGCACTCGTCAGCTCAACAATGTTGCATGTCGGACGCAAACGGTCAAGAAAAGCAAAACCGGTTTCCGCTATGCGGAATTTGATAATGAATAATCGGCTCAGCGGTTCCGGTATGCAGCATAATCGCCCTTACTCCTGCAGCTGGCAGCCCCATGAATATCGATACTGAAGCTCTCACTTCGCTGCGACGCGTACGTCTCGGCCAGACCGATTTCCACCTCCTCGGCACCGCGCATGTATCGCGCCAGAGTGCGTCCGACGTACAGCGCGAACTGCAGTCTGGCCGCTATGACGCCGTCGCCATCGAGCTGTGCCCAAGCCGTCACCAGGCTCTAACCAATCCGCGGTCACTGGAGCAGATGGACCTGCTTAAAGCTATCCGCGAAGGCAAAGTCGGCATGGTCGCCGCCAGCCTGGCATTAAGCGCCTACCAGCAGCGGATCGCCGAACAGTTCGGGATTGAGCCTGGCGCAGAGATGCGCGCCGCCATCACCGAAGCGGGTAAAACCGGCTTGCCGGTGCTACTCATCGACCGCGAAGTCGGAGTAACCCTGAAGCGGGTCTATCGCGGCGTTTCCTGGTGGCAGCGGTTGGGTCTGGTGGCCGGGCTCGGCGGCAGCCTGCTGTCGCGCGAGAAGATCACCGAACAGGATATCGAAAGACTCAAGCAAGGCGACATCCTGGAGGCGACGTTCTCTGAATTCGCCACCCAGTCGCCGGCTCTGTTCCGGGCGCTGATCGCCGAGCGCGACCGCTTCATGGCAGCCAAGCTGCTAACGGAGGCTGCCGGCCGTTATCGCAACGTGCTGGTAGTAGCAGGCGCAGGTCACATCGACGGCTTGGCTCGGGAGCTCGCCGTTTTCCAGGGCGATCCCGAACAGGCGATGGAAGATCTGCAACAAGTACCGCCACCGGGCCGCTGGCCACGGATCATTCCCTGGCTGATCGTGGCGGTGATCCTGGCTGGATTCGCCTACGGTTTCAGTCAGGATACACAACTCGGCTGGCGCCTCGTCATCGACTGGATCCTGATCAATGGCGGGCTCTGCGCCCTGGGCAGTCTGCTCGCGCTAGCACACCCGCTAACGGTTGTTGCGTCGTTCATAGCCGCGCCGCTGACCTCTTTGAACCCGACGATCGGTGCCGGCTTTGTAACCGCGGCGGTGGAAACCGCAATGCGCAAGCCTACTGTCGCTGACTTCACCAGTCTGCGTACCGACACCGCTCACCTGAAAGGTTGGTGGCGCAACCGGGTCGCTCGCATACTGCTGGTGTTCGTGCTTTCCACCCTCGGCTCGGCGGCAGGCACCTACATTGCCGGCTTCCGCATCGCCGAACAGTTGCTGAGCTAGGTTAAGCACCCGCATCGAGCCCTCTCCTGCCTCCAGCCCCCAGATGGCTCGGCAAGGGTTACCGGTAGCGACAGCTCTATCCACAAGCTACAAGCTCTGGCTGCCGAACAGCGGAGCCAGAAAGCTCCGTTCGACGTTGGGTTTCATCGGCGGCACCGGCTTTGAAAGCCTCCAGCAGTTGCTGAGTCCACAACCGCGCCTGAGCGAGCTTAGACGTCGCCAGCATGAAGAGCTCAGCTCGCCACGCAACATCTTCGTCCGTTCGCTATCCATAGCGTCCTCATCCGCCATCCATGATGGTGCATGTGACGATAAGGGCGACAGAGGACAATATCCGCCGGCGGACTTTTATTCAGCGGTCTTTTTGCCAGGCCCGGCGAGGATCTTGGGCGCGGCCTCGATAACCTGCCGGGACAGATACTCCATTCGCGGCGACTGAACCTTCCAGGTGTGCCAATACAAGGCAACGTCCAGCGGCGCGTCCGGCGCCAGATCCACCACCTCGCCGCTGGCGAGCGCTTCCTGCAGCAGCAACTCCGGCACCATGCCGTAGCCCAGGCCATAACGGATGGCGCTGAAACGCGGCTCCGTTCCAGGTACGTAGTGACATGGATAGGCCCCTTCAGGCAAACCCAGCCGGCGCAGCAGGAAGGATGATTGCAGAGCATCCTTGCGGGTATAAGCGACTACCGGCGCCTTGCGGGCGGCAGCGCGGGTCAAACCGTGCGGGAAGTGTCGTTGGCGGAATTCGGCGGAGGCGACCAGCCGGTAGCGCATGCTGCCGAGGGGCTCCGCCGTGCAACCACGCATCGGTTTCGGCTCGGTGCTGATGCAAGCAATCGCCAAGCCGGTCTCGAGCAGGCTATAAGTATGATCCTGATCCTCCACAGCCAGATCCAGCAACACCCGCTCACGGATCAGCAGTTCCGCCAGCGCCGGGAAAAACCAAGTCCCCAGGCTGTCAGCATTCAGCGCCGCCACCACGACTAGCGGCGCATCGCTGCGCTCCGCCAGGTCGGCCAGCAGGTCGGCCTGCAGCAAAGTGGCACGCTTGAGGTATTGCAGCAGGCGCTGCCCGACTGGGGTCGCCCGGCAGGGGCGGCTGCGCACTACCAACGCGCTGCCCAAAGTGCTTTCCAGAGCGCGAACCCGCTGAGAAACCGCCGAAGGCGTCAGGTGCAGGCGCTGCGCCGCCTGCTCAAAGCTGCCGGCTTTGATGACCGCACGAAAAGCTTCAGTCTGCTTCGGGTCTAGATTCATGGATGTGCCCAAATTAAGAAAATTTTGCCGTCCCCTAAAAATACTTAGCAATATTTATTTATTTGGCCAGTCTGACCGATAATCCCGCCCCTTACTATACCCGCCTGTCGGCTGGGCCAGTCTGCCGTTGCTCGGAGCTTGATGTGACCCTGCTGCACACCATTTTCCTGATTGCCATCACCGCTGAAGCCATGTCCGGCGCCATTATGGGCATGCGCCGCGAGATGGACCTGTTTGGAATTTGTTTGATCGGCACCGTCACCGGCTTAGGCGGGGGCACAGCCCGCGATGTGCTGCTAGGCCACTACCCGATCAGCTGGATCGGCAATCCGGAGTATTTGACCTTCACGGTGGGGGCGGCTATCGCCACCGCCTTCGTCGCCCGCCACCTGCATCGCCTACGGCAGATCTTCCTGCTGGTGGACGGCCTGGGATTGGTAGCTTTTACCATCATCGGCTGCGACGTCGGCCTGAGCATGGATGCCCATCCATCAATTGCCGTACTGGCGGGGGTTATCACCGGTATCTTCGGCGGCCTGTTGCGTGACGTCCTCTGCAACGAGGTGCCGCTGGTGCTACGCCGTGATCTGTACGCCACCGTCGCTCTCTTTACCGGCGTGCTCTACGTTGGCCTGCTGTGGCTGCCGATCAACCCGGCAATCGCCTCCCTGACCGCCCTCGGTGCCGGCTTCCTGTTCCGTGTGCTTGCCCTGAAGTTTCAGTGGAGGCTGCCCAGCTTCAACGGCGAGGGCATTCGCGGCTTCGAATGATCGCCGCTTTCGCTAAAAGGCTAGCGCTGATATCGCGACGCAGTGTTTCGGGCCGATTGATTCCGGCCCGAAACACTGCGTGCGGCAATGGGCAAGCTACCCGACAACGAGAGTTCCCTCCCCTAGGTCGGCGCCAAGATGCTTCAGAACACCTGATAAGCCAAGAGAGCTACCAGCGTCGGCGGCAGCGCCGCCAGAAGCAGCTTGAGCGGGTGTACTGACTCGTCATTGAAGCTGTAGCGCAAGATGGAAATTCCTGCCGGATTGGGCGCGTTGGCGATCACCGTCAAGCCGCCGCCGGCAACCGCACCGGTAACGAGCGCGTACTTGAACTCATCCGACAAGCCTTCTACCAGCGAGCCGAGATAGGTTAGCGCCGCGTTGTCGGTGATTGCCGTCAGCGCTGCCGCGCCATAGAAAACGCTGTTTGCGCTCATCTGCATCAGCAGCGGCTCCAACCACCATTGCTGCAACCCGCCCAGCACCACCAAGCCGGCCAGGAAGAAGCCAACCAGCAGACCTTCCCGCAGAATCAGGCGCTGTTGATGCTGCGGATAGGCAGTCGCGATCCCCATGAACAGCAAGAAAAAGCCCATGAACGCCGCAGGATGGTGCACAAAGGCAACGATCCCAAGCAGGATGAGCAGATGCAGCAAAATCAACGGCAGGGGCACCGGGGTTTCCACGCTCTTGTAGTCGCCGCTGAGCTTCGCCAGCTCGCCGCGGAACAACAGCATGGCGCCCAGCGCGTTGATGACAACCGCGATCGCGCTCTTCCAACCGATCTGCGACAGCATGAACCACACATCCCAGCCCCACGGACCCGCCACCATCAGCACCGGCGGAGCGGCGAACGGCGTCAAGGTACCGCCGATGGAAATGTTAACGAAAAGCACTCCGATCGTGGCGTACTTAAAGCGGTTTGACACGTTCTGACTGTAGAAGCGATCGCGCAAAAACAGCGCGGCCAGCGTCATCGCTGCCGGCTCGGTAATCAAGGAGCCGAGCAGCGGCACCAGACACAGCACCGCCAAATACAGGGACATCGCTCCGGGCAGCGGCAGCAGCCGCGATACCGCCTGCACCGTCGCGCCGGCAACCTGCATCACCGGCTTGCTGGCAGCAACCACCATGATGACGAACACGAACATCGGCTCGGTGAAGTTGCGGGAGTCGAGATAGCCTAGCGCGGGATCGCTACCACCAATGACGAACATGCAGGTGATAAGGATCATGGCCCAGAAGCCGAAAACCACTTCGACCTCGCCCAAAAGGTGCCAAACCCCAGCGTGACCAGGCTGCTTGTGCGCCAGACGCTGGAATAGTTTGGTGGAGAACGTATGGAGAACAGCGAGGGCGAACAAAATTGTCGCCGTCATCTGGATCGTGCTTGGATCTGTCATAAGCTTTGCGAAAGAGGCTCGGAATATTAGTAAGCGGGCAGTCTGGCCACGTAAAGCAGATCAGGCAACCAAAAACTCACCGCGTTCAAGCCACTACCGCTGAAAAACCGAGCCCGCCGCAGGCAAATGAATGGCCTAATGGGTTGACAAAACAGACACTTACCAAGTCACCGCGCACATGCCGAACTGCAGCAATAGGGATAAACAACACACGACCCGCTGCCGAACGATCTTTCTGCCAACCCCAAAAGTGCCAGAGAAACAAGCCGCTCTGTCAG
>DASULL010000254.1:0-2914 GCA_036278215.1 Gammaproteobacteria bacterium
GATGCACGGGCGTCTGGTAAGCGTGAGTGAGGAACTGCCCCTATTGCCGGCTAAGGCAGCTGACTAGCGAATCGCCGAGGTTTCGCAGCAGGCGCGCATACGCGTCCGGCCCAGGGGGTACATCAACCCCAATCGGATCGAGCACGCCAATGCGGGCAGTGGTACCGCGAATAACTGTTTCCGCGAGAGTGGGTTCGAACTGTGGTTCGCGGAACACACAGCGGATACCAAGTTCTCTGACGTGCTCGCGTGCCGCGGCCACCGTACGGGCGCCGGGCGGCCGTTCCGGATTGAGCGTCAGTGCGCCAGCATTCCTCAGGCCGTAGCGCTGTTCGAAATAGCGGTAGGCGTCGTGGAAGACGAGAAAGGGCACGCTGCGCACCGGTTCGAGCAGGCTTCGGAGTTCGGTGTCGAGTGCCTGCAGCTGGGCTTTGCGCCGTTCGGCATTGTGTTGATAAGTGGTGGCGTTGTCTGGATCGAGCGCGGCCAGTTGCTGGGCTACCGCGTCGATGATGCGGATGGCATTGAGTGGATCCAGCCAGAGGTGTGGATCATGCTGGTGGCCGCTATCCGCCCCGGTGTCATCGCCATGGTGGTGAGCATCAGTTGTGCTGGTGCCGAGCAGACTCAGGCCCGGCACGCTGGCCAGCTCCAGTTTGCTGGCGCGGCTGCCCAGGGTCTGCAGCGGTTTTTGCAGGAACTGCTCGAGGCCAGCGCCAACCCAGACGATCAGATCGGCCTGGGCGAGTGTGCGTGCGTCCGAGGGTAGCAGAGCGTAGCTATGGGGCGAGGCGCCCGGTGGTAGCAGCAGGTGCGGCTCGCCCACTCCTTCCATAACGCCAGCTACCAGTGAATGTGCTGGCAAGATCGTAACCACTGTACGCGGCGCGGCCATAGCGGGCAGGCTGAATAGCAGCAGCAAAAAAACGGCGGCGAAATGACGCAGCATGACAATTCCAGTGTTTCCCGGATTGAATTGTAATAATATAACACTTCGCTTTCGGCGTCCCGGAATGTACATGCTCTGCAACCAACTCGACCGCGAACAGCCGGCCACCGGCCCCGCCCGACAGCCCTCGACCCCGCTCCTGTCGGCGCGTGGCTTGCAGTCCACCAAAGGTGGGCGACGCTTGCTCGACGGCGTCGATCTCGATCTTGGACGTGGTGAGCTGTTGACGCTGGTGGGGCCGAATGGCTCCGGCAAGACCACCTTGATCAAGATCCTGTGCGGCGTAAGCCGAGCCGATGCGGGCATCATTCGCCGGCAGCCCGGGCTGCGCAGCGGCTATGTGCCGCAGCAGTTTCAGGTCGATGACAACCTGCCGCTGACCGTGGCGCGCTTCCTGAGGCTGCAACTCAAGCCGGCCAGTGGGCAGCTCGCAGCCGTGATTGCCGCCACCGGCATCGAGAAGCTGTTGCGCCGGCCGCTGCAGGCGCTCTCAGGTGGCGAGAGCCGCCGGGTGCTGCTGGCCCGCGCCTTGCTGCGCGATCCCGATCTCTTGTTCCTCGATGAACCGGCGGCGGGCCTGGACATCAATAGCCAAGTGGAGATCTACGATCTGATCCAGACCATCCGCACTCGCTGGAATTGCGGCATCCTGGTGGTATCGCACGATCTGCATCTGGTGATGGCGGCGAGCGATCAGGTGATTTGCCTGAACGAGGGCCGGATTTCCTGCCGCGGCAGTCCGGCATCCGTACGCGAGCATCCGGAATACCGCGCCCTATTCGGTCATCAGGTGGCGCCGGGTATAGGCGTGTATACCCATGGCGATCACGGCCATGGCGGGCAGCACCATCATCACCACCAAGACGACCAATGCTGATGAACGATCTCCTCGTGCGGGCGCTGATTGCCGGCCTGGGTCTGGCGCTGTTGGTCGGGCCGCTGGGCAGCTTCGTGGTGTGGCGGCGCATGGCCTACTTTGGCGACACCCTGGCGCACTCGGCGCTGCTCGGGGTAGCGCTCGCTTTTCTGCTGCATCTGAACCTCAACCTGGGTGTGGTCACGGTGTGCCTGCTGTTGGCCGTGGCGGTAGTCGTGCTGCGGGCAACGCAGCGGCTGGCCGACGACACACTGCTCGGCATACTTTCGCACAGCGCCCTGTCGCTTGGTTTGGTCGCGCTGGCCTTTGTTCAGGGCTTGCGGGTGGATCTGATGTCGTACCTGTTCGGCGATATTCTGGCTGTCAGTAATGCCGATTTCGCTTGGATCTTTGGTGGCGGTGCACTCGTATTGGCGCTCATGGCGGCAATCTGGCGGCCGCTGCTATTGATGACCCTGAGCGAGGAACTGGCGCGGGCCGAGGGCGCGCCCCTGCTGCGCACGCAGCTGCTGTTCATGGTGAGCATGGCGATCGTGATTGCGGTCGGGATGAAAATCGTCGGTGTTTTGCTGGTGACATCGCTGCTCATCATCCCCGCTGCTACGGCACGCGCCTTTGCCCGCACGCCGGAAATGATGGCGGGGCTGGCGGCGCTGATAGGAATGCTGGCAGTAGGGCTGGGATTATCCGGATCGTTTGCTTGGGATCTGCCGTCCGGACCGGCGGTGGTGGTGGCGTCCACCCTGCTGTTTTTGGCGGTTGCCGCACTGCGTCCGCTGCTGCGGCGCCGATGGCAGATTTCATAGTGGCGTCGTCGCCGGGGGGGAGCGAACACGTGGCCCAGGATAAGCGCGGCCGGTCGCACTTCCCGCAGCAGCTGCCGCGGCGCAGTCTGGTCAGCCTGGGCATTACGCTGGTCTGGTTGCTGATTGCGGCCAGTCCGTTCACGATCTGGCCGCAGCCCCAGTTCGAGCGCTGGCTCTACGACAAGCGGATGGAGCTGACGGCACCGAAAGGTTTCGACCGCCGGGTGGTCATAGTCGACATCGATGAAGCCAGTCTGGCACGGGAAGGTTATTGGCCGTGGG
>DASULL010000255.1:0-2900 GCA_036278215.1 Gammaproteobacteria bacterium
GGAGACTAGGCTACTCTCCGCCCGCCTCAGAAGTGGCGGGCAAAGGTCAGGCTGGCCGCCTGTCTGGCGCCGGCTTCCAGCCGCAGACTGATGCGACCGGTCCAGTCCACGCGGAAATCGGCTTGGGCGAAGCCGCCGAAGGGTTGGTCGATTTTGATGTCGCTGCTGCTGGCTGTCGGGCCGGAGCTGGTTTGATCGCCATCGATGTAGAGCGCATAGCCGCCCAACTGCAACCGTACGGCGGGAGTGCGTATCAGGGTGGCCAGTTCGCCGCGGGTCTCATGCAGGGTGATAGTGGCTTTGCGCTCTTCGGCCCCGCTATCGATCTCGATTTCGTCATCGACCTGTTGGTAGTTGTAGCTAGCACTGGCGGTGAGTCCGAGCGGGTGCTGCCGGAACCATTCGGCGCGCGCGCCTACGCCGATATGGTAACCGGTAAGGTCCATGCCGGCGGTCGCCGGATTGTTCCGTGTGGTCAGCAATACTGGTCCACCATGCAGATTCAGAGCCAGCCAGGGCTGTACCTCTTCCTCGAGAACGAAAGTAAGTCGGTTGGTATGGAGTTCCGCGCCGGAGCGAAGATCGAGATGGGAGCGATCGACCATTACCCCGACTTCAACCCCTTCGTCCAGGGCAAAGGCCGGACCGGCTGCCAGCAGCGGTGGTAACAGGAGCGAGGCAAGGCTAGCGTTCCTCGCCATGCAGCCCTTCCAGCAACGCGGCCCAGCCATGGCGGCAGTCGCCGAATACCATGAAGTCCGGATTCAGCAGCGATTCCTTGGTGTTGTAACGGAGGGGCTGGAGATCGAGCTTCACCACGCAACCACCAGCCTGCTCGACTACGCATTGAGCGGCCGCCGTATCCCATTCGGAAGTGGGGCCGAAGCGTGGGTAAATATCGGCGCTGCCTTCAGCCACCAGGCAGAACTTCAGCGAACTGCCCACCGATAGGGTTTCCGGCGCGGTCAGCCGCGCCAGCAGTGCATCCACCCGGTCGCCGCGATGCGAGCGGCTGACCATGGCGACCAGCGGCTCGCCTGCCGGGCGGGTGTGAATCGGTACGGTCTGGCCGGCGCGCGTGCGCAGTGCGCCGACCCCGTGAGCGCCATACCAGCTGGTTGCCTGCACCGGGGCATGCACTACCCCGAGTACCGGCGCATGGTCGGCGATCAGGGCGATGTTGACGGTAAACTCGCCGTTGCGCTTGATGAACTCCTTGGTGCCATCGAGCGGGTCGATCAGCCAGTACCGGCGCCAGGCGCGGCGCTCCGCATAGCTGGCGATGGAGCCTTCTTCCGACAGGATCGGAATGTCGGGAGTAAGTTGGCGGAGGCTGTCCATGATTGTTTTGTGGGAAGCCTGGTCGGCTGCCGTCAAAGGCGAGTCGTCGTCCTTACGCCAGACTTCGAAGCCATCGCCGTAAATCGCCATGATCTGGCGGCCGGCATCTTCGGCGATAGCCACCACTGACGGCAGCAGTCCCTGCAGGTCAAGTTCGGTCATCCTCAGCTCCCACGCTCGCGCAACAGATCGCGCACCATATACAAGGCGGCGATGCTGCGCGCCTCGCTGCATTCTTCCAACTCGAGCAGTGCCGGCAGCTCGCTCAGGCGCCAGGGCACCACTTCGATCGGCTCCGGCTCGTCGCCCTCGAGTCGCTGCGGATAAAGATCCTCGGCAATGATTACATGGGTCAGGTGCTGCATGTACCCTGGCGCGATGCTCAGCTTACGCAGCGGCGTCAGCCGACGGGCAGCATAGCCCACCTCCTCCTGCAGCTCCCGGTTGGCAGCCTGAAGGAGATCTTCTCCAGGCTCCGCCAAGCCCTTGGGCAGGGCCAACTCGTAGCGCTCGGTGCCGGCGGCGTACTCGCGGATCAGCAGCACCGTGTCGTTGTCCAACAGCGGCACTATCATCACCGCACCGGAAGTCGAACTGGTCAGCCGTTCGTACTCCACCTCCACGCCGTTGCTGAAGCGCAAGCCCAGCCCCTCGACGCGGAACAATCTGGAGCGGGCGACGATCTGCCGGTGCAGGGTCTCGGGTTTCTTGGCCATACGGTCTTCTCGAACGGAACCGGGTGCTATTGTACATGCGCTTGCGCTGGTGGTTGCGCCAGGGTGGGAACTTATGGAGATAAATTGAATGATCGATTGGCGTCAGGTGGATACGGTGCTGCTGGATATGGACGGCACCTTGCTCGATCTCCGCTTCGACAACCACTTCTGGCTGGAATACCTGCCTAATCGCTACGCTCAGATCCATGCGATTACCGTGGAGGAGGCGCGGGCCGAGCTGCTGCCGCACATGCGGCGCATTGAAGGGACTATCGACTGGTACTGCCTGGATTACTGGAGCGAAGCGCTGAACCTCGATATTCCCGCTCTGAAACGCGAGGTCGGCCATCTGATCGGCTTCAGGCCCCAGGCCGAGGCGTTTCTGGACGCACTCGGCCGCGCCGGCAAGCGTCGGGTGCTGGTCACCAATGCTCACCGCAAAGCGCTGGCGCTGAAATTCGAGCGCACCGAGCTGCGCCGGCACCTGGATGCCATCGTCTCCTCCCATGATTTCCGTACGCCGAAGGAGGATCCGACCTTCTGGGACGCGCTGCAGCAGGTGGAAGCCTTCAACCCGGCGCGCACCGCCTTGCTGGACGACACCGCCCGGGTGCTGCGTTCCGCGCAAGGCTACGGCATCCGTTGGCTGCTGGGCGTCTCCCAGCCGGACAGTGGGCAGGCGATGCGGATCCGGGAAGAGTTCGAGCTGATCGAGGACTTCGAACAGATCATGCCGGGATGACAGCGGCAATGCTCATCGGTCAGGTGGTTATTTAAGGCGCTATTCGACTCGTCCAAAGCCGACCCTTTATCTGCAGCTCTGGCGGACCCAATCAGGCTTGG
>DASULL010000256.1:0-4158 GCA_036278215.1 Gammaproteobacteria bacterium
GCGTTCACCAGATTGAGAAAAGCGCTGATCGCCAGTGCCAGTGTCAGCACAATGAAAGCACTGCACACATTGCGGACGACCGCCAACAGCGCCTCCGGCAGCCCCGGCACCACCGCGACGCCGGACCAGACCACCAGCGCAGGCACGATATTCGCCAGCCGGGGAACCACGCCAAAATTGGCGTTGCCCCCGCTCCGCCCCAGAGGCGTCGCCTTCAGCAATCGGTAAAAGCCCCGCACCAAACCGCGTTTCGTGCCCCAGTTGGCGAGCCAAGCAGCCAGCATCACGGCCAGGGAGACCAGCAGCGTATACACCCACGGGTAGGCGGTAGGCCAAGTTGTAAGCCAAGCGGGGCCAGTCATTATTGTCACCTCTGTCTGTATCGGCCTGCCCTTTCACGATCAGCGCGAATCAGGCGACGAAGCAGTCGTAGTGAGCGGAAACAGCCGGGGCCGATCGGACCACCGGCCGACAATCGCCCAACCGTAGATCAGTCCGCTTTCCTTAACAAGCGGCCAGCCGACACCTGCGAAAAGATGCCGCTTAACCACAACGGGTTCTCAATTTACGCCAGCCAGGGTGGCTATAATCGCCCGCTTTCCGGTGCCGCCGGCCGCTCCTCGACCGGCATTACCACCAAGAAAAACAACGAGAAAACTATGCATTTCGAAGATTATCTGCGGATCCTGGCCAGCCGGGACGGGTCCGATCTCTACCTCACCACAGGCGCGCCACCCGCCGCCAAGTTCGAAGGCCAGCTTCGGGCCATTGACAAAGAAGTTCTCACGCCCGAGCGGCTGCACGAGATCGCCTATGCCGTCATGGATGCCGAGCAGCAAGCGGCTTTCGAGAAAAAACCGGAGATGAATCTGGCCATCAGCCTGCCCGGCATCGGCCGCTTCCGGGTAAACATCTTCAAGCAGCGCAACCACCTAGCGATGGTGGTGCGCAATATCAAAACCGAAGTCCCCTCCGCTGCGCAACTCCAGTTGCCGCCGGTGCTCACCGAGCTGATCATGGCCAAGCGCGGTCTGATCATAGTGGTCGGCGCCACCGGCTCCGGCAAATCGACCACCCTGGCGGCGCTGATTGACCACCGCAACAGCAACTCAGCGGGGCACATCATCACCATCGAGGACCCGATCGAGTTCGTGCATCGCCACAAGCGGTCACTGGTCAATCAGCGCGAGGTCGGTGTCGATACCGATTCCTTCCAGGACGCTTTGATCAACACCTTGCGACAGGCACCGGATGTGATTCTGATCGGCGAGATCCGCAGCGCTGAAACCATGGAGCACGCGCTGGCCTTCGCCGAAACCGGCCATCTCTGCCTCTCTACCTTGCACGCCAACAACGCTAATCAGGCCATCGACCGCATCCTCAATTTCTTCCCTGAGGAGCGGCACCGACAAATCCTGTCGGATCTGTCGCTCAATATGCGGGCCATCATCTCCCAGCGCTTGGTCCCCACCGTCGACGGCAAGCGGGCCGCCGCCATCGAGATCCTGATCGGCTCCTCCACCGTGCAGGAATACATCGGCCGCGGCGAGATCGGGCTGCTCAAGGAAGTGATGGAGAAATCCGCCCCTCAAGGCATGCAGACCTTCGACATGGCCCTGCTCAAGCTTTATCAGGAAGGCCGCATCTCGCTGGACGAAGCGCTGCGCAACGCCGACTCGGCTAACAACCTGCGCCTGCGGATCAACTTGGCCGAATCGGGCGCCAGACAGCAAGCCGGCGATACCGGCAGCGGGCTATCGCTGGCCATAGAGCCCGAGGAAGAGGAGCCCGAAGAAGCCCCGCCGCCGGTATTGCGCCGACCGGGCCAGTAGCAGCAGGGCCCGCCTCGACAGCCAAGCCAGTGCCTCATTGGCGGACGAAAACCGGCTTTCGCCTGCCCGACCCGCAGAGTTGGGAATGGAGAGCGCGGCCCGAGTCCCCGGATCTTGCCGCTCTCCCGACCACAGCTACGGCGGGTACAACCTGCTTGCCCTACCGTGCCGGTGTGAGCGGCCCCACTCTATACCCTCGCCTACACCCCAAGCTCTTGAAACGTCGGTACGAGAGTACTGTCATCGACATGGAGGTTTGGAAATGCTTCATAAGCTCGCAGCACTAGCTATGCTCGGCATTCTTGCGCTGATCGTGAATCCCGCCTTTGCCCAGAAGTGCGAAACAACGATCGATAGCACCGACCAGATACGCTATAGCACCGACCGGGTGGAAGTCCCGAAAAGCTGCAGCAAATTCACGGTTCACTTAACCCATTCCGGCAAGCTTCCCAAGGCTTCGATGGGCCACAACTGGGTTCTGACCACCGCCGAGAATGCGCAAGGTGTCGCTACGGACGGTATGTCCGCCGGGCTGGAAAACAACTATCTCAAGCCCAACGATGAGCGCGTGATCGCCGCCACTCCGCTGATCGGCGCCGGTGAGAAAACATCCGTCACCTTCCCTGTTTCGGCGCTCAAAGAGGGGCAGAACTACGCCTTCTTTTGCTCCTTCCCTGGCCACATCGCGACCATGAAGGGGACCGTCACACTGGTCCAGTAACAGGAAGTTGCAAGGTCGCCTAGGGTCTTCCGCCCTGCCGCGGTACGCATCCGCGGCAGGGCGCCATCGAACCGCAATGCCTGATCAGGCGCTCGCCGGTAGAGATGGCTCGCCTCCCGGCCGCAGCTCTTTCTCCAGCACCTCCAACTGCAGACCGGCTACCCGCGGAATACCGAATCTTTCGGAAACAGGAAACGGCTTTAACTCACCGGTACGCCGATAGCCGCGCCGCTGGTAGAAGGCAATAAGCTCTGCCCGCAGCGTAATGACCGTCATCAGCATCTTGCTGCTGTCCCACTCCTGCTGGACGACGCGCTCCGCCGCCTGCATGAACTGCTTGCCGATGCCCATGCCCTGCAGGGCAGGCTTGATGGCGAACATACCGAAATAGGCCGACTGCTCGGCCTTCTGCAGATGAACACAGCCGACGGCCTCGGAACCCCGCGATCCGATCATAACGAAGGAATCCGCGGCTTCGATCAGGCTGACCACCTCTTCCCGGTCGGTCCGCTGCCCACCCAGCAGATCGGCCTCGGTGGTCCAACCCCGCCTGCTGGAGTCGCCGCGGTAGGCGGAGTTGACCAAGCCGACGATGAGATCGACGTCCTGCTTTCCAGCTCGACGAAAAGCCAGCTGATCGGTGCTCGCGAAATGCATTTTCTGCTCGACCTGCTCGATAGGTAAGTTCAATTATTGGGTGTCTGAACTATGCAGCCCCTGCCCATCGGACCAACCCGAGCCGCCGCAGCAGATGCTCGGCACGCTGAACGGGATCCACGCTTCGCCATCAGCAGTGAAAAAACGGCCGGGAGCTCATAGTTAGCGTGCCGCTATGGTACACAGACTCGCAACATGCTGGTTATGGGCGGCCGTGCTGGTACTGGCGGCCTTGCTGACGGCGCCGTCGGCGCCGGCGGCGCTGCGCTGCGACGGGCAGTTGGTTGCCGAGGGCGACCGGCCCTATGACTTGCTGGCCGCTTGCGGCGAGCCCGACTACCGGGAGGATATTCCCGGCGTGTACCTCCCCGGCATCGGCATCCTGGTCGCCGAGGAGCTCTGGTATTACAACCGCGGGCCCCAGCAGCTGTTGCAGGTAGTGCACATCCGCGAGGGACGCATCACGACTATCGACACGCCCGGCTACGGCTTCGATGTCAGCATCGAGGGCCAGTGTGACCCGAAGGCGCTGCGTGTCGGCATGAGCCGGTTCGAGCTCATCACCCGCTGCGGCGAACCGACCTACCGCGAACGCCGCCTACAAGTCCTGCCCGGCGACCCGCGCCAGCCCTACGGCCAGCTCGTGCCAATCGAAGAGTGGACCTACGATCTCGGGCCCGGCAATCTCATTCGCATCCTCACGCTCACGGACGGCACAGTGCGTAGCATCGAGACTGGCCGCCCCCGCTGATCGATCAAGCACGGATTGCCGATAGCCGCCTCGCCCCCAACGTTCAGCGCTAGACGAAGAGCTGCAAACCTTCATACGGCTTCTCTCGCAACGCCGCCAACCGGCTTTCGAGGTCGCCCACATGGATCTCCAGCTTGTGCCCATCCGGATCGAGAAAGTACAGCGAATCACCTTCGCTCTTGTTGTCTTTCCAGATG
>DASULL010000257.1:0-4278 GCA_036278215.1 Gammaproteobacteria bacterium
TGAGGTCGGCATCCGGCAGGTCTTCGGCGCGGATCTGGCGCTGGGTTTTGAACATCTGCGGCAGGTGGGCATAGCTGTACACCGCCAGCCGTTCCGGCCGCAGTTCGACGATGGTGTCCAGCGTGCGGCCGAAACTTTCCAGGGTCTGCAAGGGCAGGCCGTAGATCAGGTCGATGTTAGTGGAGCGGAAGCCGGCGGTGCGGCCGGCGCTGAGTACGTCCGCCGTCTGCTCCACCGACTGGATGCGGTTGACGGCGCGCTGCACCGCTGGGTCGAAGTCCTGCACGCCCAGGCTCATGCGGTTAAAGCCGAGCTCGCCGAGCAGGGCGATTTTCGCTGGCGTGACCGTGCGCGGGTCGATTTCGATGGAGAATTCGCGCGTTTCGCTCTCGCTGAGGCGGAAGTGACTGCGCAGATCACCCATGACCCGGCGCAGGTCGGCTTCGTTGAGGTAGGTCGGCGTGCCGCCGCCGAAATGCAGCTGGGTCACTTCTCGCTGGCCGAACAGCTCGCCCTGCAGCGCCATCTCCCGCTCCAGCCGGCCCAGGTAGTCGTCCGCTCGCTGGTAATTGGCGGTAATCACCTTGTTGCAGCCGCAGTAGAAACAGATGGTGCGGCAAAAAGGGATGTGCACGTACAGCGACAGCGGCGCGTTCTGCGCTCCGGCAGTCTGCGCCACCTCACGGTATGCCGCTTCCCCCAGCGCAGCGGAGAACTGCGGGGCGGTCGGGTAGGACGTGTAACGGGGGCCGCGAACGTCGTACTTGCGTAACAGGTCGGGGTCGAATTGGAGGATCTGCTGCATGAATGCCTGCCTGGAGCGCCGCTTGTTGAGCGTGGACATGCTAGCCAGCCTAGCGCGGCGGATATTGATCTGAATCAGTGTTTGGAAAACATATATGTTTTATGTATGTTATGTCCAGTGATCAAGGAGGTTCGGATGAGTGCCGATTCCAGGGACTGTCGGGCGGTTCCTGGCCCTTACGCCAGAGTACGTTGGCCCTATCTGATCGTCGCTTATTGCGGTATCGGCCTGGGCGCGGTGGGCGTGGTGGTGCCGGGATTGCCGACCACGCCTTTCTTGCTGCTCGCCGCCTGGGCGGCCAGTCGCGGCTCCGAGCGGCTGCATCAGTGGCTGCACGGTAACCGCTATTTCGGACCGTCGCTGCGCTGTTGGCATGAGCAGGGGGCCGTGCCGCGACGGGCGAAAGTGGTGGCCGTTGCGCTGCTGGTAGCGAGCTGGCTGCTATTGCGCTGGCGGAGTGAAGGCATGCTGTTGCCGCTGGTGGTCGGGATTCTCTGTGTCGCCGTTGTCTTTTTCTTGCTGACACGTCCCAGCCCGCGCGGGCTGAGGCAGGATGAGGAGTCTGCCCATGGCTGAAACCAGCATCTACCGCCTGAATGACACGCCGGTCCTGTTGGCTTATGCGTTTCGTCCGTTCTTTTTGCTCACCGGCCTGTACGGGGCGCTGCTGATCGCCGCCTGGGCCGGATTTCTGTTTGGTGGCCTGCCGCTGCCGGTCGGCATCAGTCCGCCGGCCTGGCATGGCCACGAGATGCTGTTCGGCATGATCCCGGCCGCCATCGTCGGCTTCTTGCTGACCGCCATATGCGCCTGGACCGGGGCGGCACCGCTGCGCGGCAGTGGCCTGCTCGCGCTGGTGCTGCTATGGCTGGCAGGTCGTGTGGTGATGTGGCTGTCGGGATATCTGCCTTTATGGCTGGTAGCGGTGGTCGATCTCGCTTTTCTGCCGGCAGTTGCTCTCTACGTCGGCCGCGTGCTGCTGCGCCACGGCAACCGCCGCAACATGATTTTGACGGCTATTCTTGCCGTTTTCGCCGTCGCTAACCTGGCCATGCATCTGCAGTTCATGGGCGTCTGGCCGAGCGGCCAGCGGCTTGGTGAGTTGATCGCCCTGGACCTGGCCGCTCTTGTCATGATCATCATCGGTGGCCGCATTACGCCGGCTTTTACCGCCAACTGGCTGCGCCTGCAGGGCCGCGACGCCAGCGCGGTGGCGCGCTCCGATCAATTGGATCGCTGGGCGATGCTCAGCGCGCTGCTGATGATTCCGGCCGATCTGGTGCTCGCCGCGCCCTGGTTGGGCGCTCTGGCAGCGTTGCTGGCGGCGCTGGTGAACGGCTGGCGGCTGCTGCGCTGGCGCGGCTGGCATGCGGCCGATGAGCCGCTGCTGTGGGTGCTGCATCTGGGGCTGGCCTGGATCGTGGTGGCGCTGCTGCTGAAGGCGGCCGGGCCCTGGTTCGGCCTCGCTCCGTCGGTGTGGATGCACGCGCTCGGCGTCGGTGCCGCCGGAACCCTGATTCTCGGAGTCATGACCCGCGTTGCCCTGGGACACACCGGCCGTCCCCTACGGCTGCCGCGGGGTGGGGTGCTCATCTACTACGCCGTTTCGCTGTCGGCTCTGGCGCGCTTAGCGGCCGCTCTCGGTTTGGCCGAGTATCGACTGTCGGTCATCGTGGCGGCGTTGGCCTGGACGTTTGCCTGCATTCTGTTTGTCGCCCTGTACTGGCCCATCCTGAGCAGCCCGCGAGTCGACGGCCGGCCGGGCTAAGGAGAAATTCATGCGTATTACCCGCTATACCGATTACTCGGTGCGCACGCTGATCTACCTCGGCGTCAAAGGCGAGGGGCTGTCGACGATCCAGGAGATCGCCGACAGCTATGGAATTTCCAAGAATCACTTGATGAAAGTAGTGCACGATTTGCAGCTGCGCGGCTACATCGACACTATCCGCGGCAAGAACGGCGGCCTGCGGCTGCGGCTGCCGCCGGAGGAAATCAGTATCGGCCGGCTGGTGCGGGAAACCGAGGAAGACAAGGCTCTGGTAGAATGCTTCGGCCCCGATAACACCTGCGTGATTACGCCGTTCTGCGATTTGAAGCATGTACTTGCCGAGGCGCAGGAGGCCTTCTTCAAAGTCCTTGACGGCTACACGCTGGCGGATATGTTGAATCCGAAGCGACGCTCAGGGCTGGAGCAGGCCTTGATGCTGGGCGGCGTGCCGGTGTCGGTGGCCTAGGTTTCGCTGCGAAGGCGTTAACTTTCCCGCTATCCTTGCCGCTCCGCTGTAAGAGAAAAGCCGATGCCTCGAGAACAACAGATCGACAGCGCTGCTGCCGGTGCGTCGGCCCTGCGCCTGATGCGGTTGGCGACCTATTTCGCCGTGTTGGTCGCGGTACTACTGATCGTCATCAAGCTGGCGGCTTGGCTGGTTACCGGTTCAGTGGCCATGTTGTCGACGCTCATCGATTCGGCGCTGGATGCGACCGCTTCCTTTGTGAATCTGATCGCGGTTCGCCATGCTGCCCGGCCGGCGGATGAGGAGCATCGGTTCGGCCACGGCAAGGCCGAGCCCCTGGCTGGCATCGGCCAGACTCTGTTTATCGGCGCCTCCGGCATGTTTCTGCTGTTCGAGGCCGTGCCCCGCCTGTTCCAGCCCCAACCGGTGGCGCAAGCGGAAGTGGGTATCGCCGTCATGCTGGTTTCCATCGGGCTGACCTTCGCTTTGGTGCGGTTCCAGCGCCATGTGGTGCGTCGGACCGGTTCGCTCGCTATCAGCGCCGACTCCCTGCACTACACCGGCGACCTGATGCTGAACGCCAGCGTCATCCTTTCTTTGTTGCTGGCCAGATATCTTGGCTGGGGCATTCTCGATCCGATTTTCGCCATCGGCATCGCCATCTATGTGCTCTACACCGCGACCAAAATCGCCAAGATTTCGCTGGATGTGCTGATGGACCGGGAATTACCCGACGCCGAGCGGGCGCTGATCGAGGAAATCTGCCTGCGCCATCCGGATGTTCTGGCGGTGCATGAACTGCGCACCCGCTCGGCCGGGCTGACCAAATTCGTCCAACTGCACCTGGAGCTGGATGGCGAGCTGCCTCTGTATCAGGCCCACGCGATCGCCGTTGCGGTAGCCGCCGATATCCGCGCGGCTCTTCCGGAAGCCGAAGTCTTTATCCACCAGGATCCGGTGCCGGCAAAGTGAACAGATAAGGGCAGGGCTCTCTTTTAGGCTCGACCGTGACGGCTTTCGGCCCTGGTCTGATGCAGCGTGCCGGATTCCTCTTGCGGCACCGAGCGGTGTTGATGAAATTTGCCAGTCCGCACCCGACTAGACCGTTTGCTTCGATCTGGCTGTGCTCGTTGTGCTCCTGTCTTTGCAACCTATTGCATAAACGCTCGTCCGTGACTACCTTTATGCAACAGGTTGCAATAATGAGAGCGCCGCGATGAATTCCTACCCCAACCT
>DASULL010000258.1:0-10079 GCA_036278215.1 Gammaproteobacteria bacterium
CGCGAGAACATCTGGGCTTGGGGTTACTACTATCAGAACGCTCAGGTGATGCTGGTCAGCGATACCGGGAATCATCGGATCAAAAAATGCTGGGCTAATTCCAGTGGTACGAGCTTGTTGCGGTGCTCGGTCTCCAAGGGCGTCGGCGGGGTGGCGGCCCATGAGTTCTGGGGACATCCGCGGACGCTGGCCGGTCAGCTGCATGCCGTAGGGGGCATGACTTATCTGCACGGCAGCAACCGCCTGCTGGTCAGCGATACCAGTAATACGCGGATCAACATGTACAGTCCCGCCGGCGCCTATTTGGGCCGATTTACCGGGGCCGACGTTAGTTATGGAGTCACCGGTCTGCAGTCCTTTACCGACTCTCGTTACGGTGAAAGCGTTGCCGTACTGGTTGCTTCCGACGCCACCTTGCCCTGGCCTTATACCGGCGACAGCACGCTGCGGATTTACGATGCCGGGGGAGCTTTGAAAGGGCAGTACAATCTGACTTATCGGACCGGCTCCCTGCCGGTGCCGAGCATCGCCTTCAGCAACGGCAACTATCCGGTGGAGCTCTCGATCCGCAGCCGGGCGTGCTGTCCCGGCCAGCACGAAGTGTTCGTCACCAGTTTTGGCGACTACCTCTGGCGCTTCGATTACGACTCCAGCAACGGCTCGTTGACGCGCCGCTGGCATGCCGGCGGCCGCGATGTCAGCAAAGGCAACGATGGTGACGCCAACTGGGCGCTTGGCGTGAATTTCTTCAAACAGGGCAGCGCCGGAACCTTCGACACAATTCAAGGCGTGCTGGCGTTGGAGCAGCGCGTTTATGTAGTCGACCGCCGTAACCAGCGTATCCAGGCATTCGATCCCGCCACTGGCACCTTGCTCGGCCAGATCGGTGCCGGCGGCGGTACTTACGATCATCCGGACACCCTGACGGCCGACCGGTTCTTCCTGCCGGTGGGTCTGGCCTACGACCGGGCGCAGGATGCCTTGATCGTCGGCGATAGTTACAACATGGTCGTGCGCGCCTTCGACAACCCGGACCTCCTACCGGTACAGACCGGCGGCCGCATCGCCCCGGCCGCTCGTGGACATTGGTTTGACGTGTCGCGCGGCTCCCGTCCAGGTGGGCTGTTTGCAGCCTCGCAAGTCGCCGTCGGCGGCGGCCAAGTGTTCGTGCACTCGCTGATTAGTAACCGGATCACGGTCTTCGACTGGTCCGAGCTCAAGCCATAGGAGGGCGGCATGGACATGTTCGATTTGCTGGCGCAACGGGCACGGCTGATGCCGGCCGCGCTTGCTGTCGAAGACCTCGATGACGGCACTCGCTACAGCTACGCCGCCTTGAACGAGCGAGCCGCTCGGGTGGCAGCGGCGGCTCGCGAGCTTTGGGGTATCAGGGAAGGTGGCCGGCTCGCTTACCTCGGCCACAATCGAGCCGAATTTTTTGCCTTGCTGTTCGGCTGCGCCAAGGCAGGCACTATCCTGGTGCCGCTGAACTGGCGGCTGGCGGTCCCGGAGCTGTCGGCGTTGCTCGCTGATGCGGCGCCGGCGGCGCTGATCTACGGCGATGAATTCGCCGGGGTGGCGACAGAATTGGGCAAGGACCGGCCCGGGCTGTCGCTGATCGCGCTCGGCGAGGCTGCCGCAGGGCGCGAGTATGCCGCCGATCTGGCGGCGGTTGCGCCGCCGCTGGTGCCGCATCCGCCGCGCTCGGCCGATACGCCCTGGTATTTGCTGTATACCTCAGGCACGACCGGGCGGCCCAAGGGGGTCATCCAGACCTTCCGCATGATGCTGGCCAACTATATGAGCATCGGCTTGGCAGTCGGCCTGCGCCGCGAAGACGTGCTGCTTAACGTCCTGCCGATGTTCCATACCGCCGGCATCAATCTGTATTCGACGGCGATGTTCCTGGTCGGCGGCTCGGTGTTGGTTGCCCGCAGCTTCGAGCCAGCGCAGGCGCTGGCGGTGCTGGCCAGCCGGGCGACGCTCTTTTTCGGTGTGCCGGCCATTTATCAGGCCTTGCTGGAGCAGCCGGCCTTCGCCGCCGCACAGCTGCGCGGCGTGCGCTCCTGGGGCTGCGGCGGTGCCGCGCTGCCGCCGGCGGTGGCGCAGCGTTATCTCGAGCACGGCATCCGGATCCGCACCGGCTGCGGCATGACCGAAACCGGGCCGACCATTTCGCTGCTGGATGAGGCCAGCGTGCCGCACAAGATCGGTTCCGTCGGCCGGCCGCAGCTGGCCGTGGAGCTGCGTATCGTCGATCATGAGGGCCGCGATCTGCCGCCGGGACAGCCGGGGGAAATGCTGATCCGCGGTCCCGGGGTGACGCCGGGTTACTGGCGGCAGCCGGAAGCGACCCGAGCGGCCATCGAGCCGGACGGCTGGTTCCACAGCGGCGATGTCGCGTACTGCGATGCCGACGGCGACTACTACCTCATCGACCGCTGGAAGGACATGTACATCTCCGGCGGCGAGAACGTCTATCCGGCCGAGGTCGAGCAGGTACTGCTGCAGTATCCGGATATAGCCGAGGCTGCCGTGGTCGGAGTGGCCGACGAGCGCTGGGGCGAGGTCGGCAAGGCCTATCTGCGGCTGGCCGACGGCGCGCCGCCGCTGGATCAGGCGGCGTTGCGCGAGTTCTGCCGCCAGCGCCTCGCCGGCTACAAGGTGCCGCGCAGTTTCGAACTGGTCGCGGCTCTGCCGCGCAATGCCTTGGGCAAGGTACAGAAGCAGGAGTTGCGGAATGCAGCCCGGCAGTGATCGTCTGCTTATCGAGGAAACGCACGTCTTCAGCCAGAGCGACTTCGATCTGTTTGCGTATCTGTCCGGCGATGCCAACCCGATTCATGTCGATCCGGCCTTTGCCGCCGCGACCCGATTCGGCGCCACGGTGGCGCACGGCATGCTGCTGTTCAGCGCCATGCGCGGTTTGATCGTCCGCCACCTTCCCGGCAGCCGGCTGCTCAGCCAGAGCCTGATGTTTCCGGCGCCGGTCTATGCGGGAGAAACCGTGGTGCTGCAGTTGCAGGGCTTGTCGCCGCCTGCCGGTGACCGGCTTCGGCTGGCGGTTGCCATGATCAAACCCGATGGCAGCCAAGGCCTGCAGGGCGAGTGCCTGTTGCGGCTGGCGGAGGAGGCGGCATGAGCCAGAATTATCCGCGTTTCGCCGCGCTGGCGCTTGGCGCTAGCGCCTCTGTCACCCGCGTCTACAGCGCCGCCGAACTGGAAAGCTGGCGCGTGCTGGCCAATGCTCCGGAGAGCGGCGGCGAACTGCCGGAGCCGCTGATCGGCGCCCTGTTTTCCCAGCTGCTGGGAGAACGGCTGCCCGGTCACGGTACCAACTACCTCAAGCAGCATATGGAATTCGAGGCCCCGGCGCGGGTAGGCGAGCCGTTGACCGCGCGGGTGACGATCAGCCGGCTGCGGCCGGAAAAGGCGTTGGTAAATCTGGAGACGGTCTGTACCGGCGAGGGAGGAAGAACGATCTGCCGCGGCGAGGCTCTGGTTTTGTTCCAGCGCTGATGCAGCGGCTCGGTTTTGCGCTTGAATGATTAAAAAGGCTGCTCCCTGAAATCAGGAAAGCAGCAATAAAAAACAGAAAGCTAAGGAATGGAGGAGAGTGCAATGAAGCGTCTATTGCAGTCGACGGCAGTTGCTTTATCCCTGCTTGCGGTCGGTGCCGCACAGGCCGCAGATCCCATCGTCATCACCCATGTGAACACCCTGACCGGCTCGTTGCGCTCCTACGGGGAGCAACTGCACGCCGGTCTGCGGCTGGGCTTCGAATACGCAACCAAGGGCACGATGACGGTAGAGGGCAGGCCGATCAAGCTGATCGAGCGCGACGATCAGATGAACCCGGCCCGCGCCCGCGCCCTGGTGGAAGCCGCCTACGCCGAGGACGATTCGCATATCGTCATCGGCACCATCGCTTCCGGCATCGCCCTGGCGGTGCTGCCGCTGGCGGCCGAGTACGAGCGCATCATCATCCCTCAGGGCGTGGCCGATAGCATCACCGGCGCGAACTGGAACCGCTACGTGTTCCGGATCGGCCGCAATTCGTCGCAGGATGCGATTTCCAATGCCGTTGCCCTGGGCAAGCCCGGGGTCTGCGTTGCTACCATCGCCCAGGACTACGCCTTCGGCCGCGATGGCGTCGCCGCCTACAAGGAAGCCATGCACGCTGCCGGCGGCAAGGTGCTGCACGAGGAGTATCTGCCGGTCGATGCCACCGACTTTACCGCCGCCGGTCAGCGGCTGCTGGATGCCTTGAAGGACCAGTCCGGCTGCGACAACGGTAAATACATCTTCGGCATCTGGGCGGGCGCCACCAACCCCTTTGGCCGGATCCAGGATATGCAGCCGGAGCGCTATGGCATCCGCTTGGCTACCGGCGGCAATACCCTGTCCGCGCTGGTCGGCTACAAGGCTTTCCCGAATATGGAAGGTGCTGGTTCCTATTACTACGAGAACCCGAAAAATCCGATCAACGATTGGTTCGTGGCCGAACACCGCAAGCGCTATAACGGCCCGCCGGATTTCTTCACCGCCCAGGGGTTCGCCGAAGCCGTCGCTGTGGTCGAGGCGATCAAGCGGGCGGGCGGCTCGACCGATACCGAAGACCTGATCGCCGCATTCGAGGGCTTGGAGTTCGAAACGCCGAAAGGCCGTATGCGGATTCGCGAAGAAGACCATCAGGCCCTGCAGTCCATGTACCACTTCCGCGTCCGCGTCGATCCGCAGGTGGAGTGGGGCATTCCGCAGCTGGTGCGGGAGATCAAGCTCGAAGAAATGGATATTCCCGTGCGCAATCAACGCTGATCGCGCCGGGCGGCCGTGCCCCCATGCCGTCGCTATGGCATGGAGACACGGCCAGAGAGACGTCAGAACGAAGCGAATATGCCGGAACTAATAAGCACCGAACCACCCGTACTCGAAACCAAAGATCTGACCGTCAGCTTCGGCGGTCATGTTGCGGTTAACAAGGTGTCCTGCGCGTTCCAGCGCGGGACGCTGACTTCCATCGTCGGTCCCAACGGCGCCGGCAAGACGACCTACTTCAATCTGATTTCCGGCCAGCTGCCGGCTACCGCCGGCAATGTGATTCTGAACAGCCAGGACATTACCGGCCTGAGCGCCGCCGCGCGGACCGACAAGGGGCTGGGCCGGGCGTTCCAGCTGACCAATTTGTTCCCCGGGCTGTCGGCGCTGGAGAACGTCCGGCTGGCGGTCGCTGCCCGCCACAAGGTCGGCTACAACTTCTGGCAGCGTGCCAGCAGGCGCCGGGACATCACCGACCGGGCACTGCACTATCTGGAGCGCGTTCGGCTGGGGCACCGAGCAGACACGCCCGCCGCGGCCTTGCCGCACGGTGATCAGCGCAAGCTGGAGGTTGGCCTGCTGCTGGCGCTGGAACCCAGCGTGTTCATGTTCGACGAGCCGACCGCTGGCATGAGCGTCGACGAGGTGCCGGTCATCCTCGACCTCATTGCCGAGGTCAAGCGGCAGCGGGACTGCGTGATCCTGCTGGTCGAGCACAAGATGGACATCGTCCGCTCCCTGTCCGACCGGATTATCGTGCTGCATAACGGCGAGTTGCTGGAAGACGGCGAGCCGGAAGCGGTGATCGCTTCCGCGGTGGTGCAGGAAGCGTATCTCGGCGCGGCGCCGATGGACGACGCACCGGTGTAATGATACGGCTGCAGAGGGGAGTCCGATGGCGGAGCCGTTGCTAAACATACAGAACCTACACAGCAACATCGGCCAGTACCACATCCTGCATGGGGTCGACTTACAGGTCCCGCGAGGCGGCCTTACCGTGCTGCTGGGCCGTAACGGCGCCGGCAAAAGCACCACCCTGCGTACCATCATGGGGTTGTGCCAGGTCACCGGGGGCAGCATCGCCTTCAAGGGCGAGGAAATCGGCAGGCTGCGGACCCCGCTGATCGCCCGCAAGGGCATCGCCTTCGTGCCGGAGCACATGGGCGTTTTCAGTCTGCTCAGCGTGCGGGAGAACATGGAGCTGGCGGCCATTGGCGGGCCCATGGAGCAGCAGCGGCTGGAGTGGATCTTCGAGCTGTTTCCGGCGCTGAAGAAATTCTGGCACAGACCGGCCGGTACCCTGTCGGGCGGGCAAAAGCAGATGCTCGCCGTGGCCCGCGCAATCATAGAGCCGCGGGAGCTGCTGCTGATCGACGAGCCTACCAAAGGGCTGGCACCGGCCATCGTCAACCACATGCGGGACGCTTTTCGCCAGCTGAAGGATGCCCAGACCACCATTTTGCTGGTCGAGCAGAACTTCAATTTCGCCAAGTCTCTGGGCGACACGGTTGCGGTCATGGACAACGGCAGAATCGTGCATGCCGGCAGCATGGCGGCGCTGGCGGCTGACCCGGCCTTGCAGACACGGCTGCTGGGCCTGAGCCTCGATCAACACCAGTAGGTCCGATGGAATGACAGCGCAAAACAATAGCCCACCCACCCTGAAGCAGGTCGGAGCGCACTCCTTGCAGCGGATCGCCCGCTTCCGCATGGAATACCCCCACTACTTTCTGTTGCTGCTCATCGGCCTGGTGCCACTGCTGTTCATCAACTTCAACATCTGGCTGATGCTTACCATCAGCGGCGCCGCCATGGGTTTGCTGATCTTCATCATGGCCTCGGGGATGACGCTGACCTTTGGTCTGATGGGCGTCCTCAATCTAGGGCACGGAGCGTTCATTTCGTTGGGCGCCTACCTCGGGGCTGCAGTGCTCGCTTTCCTCGGCGGCGCCGCTGCCGCGCCGAGTATCGCTGCCAATTTGGGGGCGATCGTGCCGGCTTTGCTGCTTGCCCTAGGCGTGGCTGGCGTGCTGGGACTGGTGTTCGAGCGGGTGATCATCCGACCGGTCTACGACAGTCACCTGAAACAGATCCTGGTCACCGTCGGCGGCGCGATCATCATCGAGCAACTCATCCAGGTGGTGTGGGGCGCCAGCCCAATTCCGGTGACCCGGCCGCAGGCGCTGGCCGGCGCAGTGGTCATCGGCGACATGGTGATCGAGCGCTACCGCCTGCTGGCGGTGGTTATCGGCCTGGGGATTTACTGGGCGATGATCCAGGTGATCAACCGGACCAAGGTCGGCATCCTGATCCGCGCCGGGGTCGAAAGCACCGAGATGGTGGAAGTGCATGGCTATCGCATCAAGCTGCTGTTCATGGCGGTGTTCGTCGTCGGCTCCGCGCTGGCGGCCTTCGGCGGCGTGCTGTGGGGCATGTATCAGGAACTGATCACCGCCAATGTCGGTGAACAGATCCTGGTGCTGGTGGTAGTGGTGATCATCATCGGCGGGCTGGGCTCGGTGACCGGCTGCTTCTTTGCCGCCATCAGCGTCGGCCTGGTCAACCTCTATGTCGGCTATCTGGTTCCGCCGCTCGGCGGCGTCGCCGCAGTCGGGCTGCTGGTGGCGGTGCTGATGTGGCGCCCGCAGGGTCTGATCCCGGTCATCCAGGTGTAGGGCGCCGCCATGCTGAACTCGATTCTCTCCGACGATCTACCCCGCAGCCGGTTGCTGACGGCGGTCCTGCTGCTGATCCTGCTCGGCCTGGCCGGCGGGCCGTTTCTGTTCGACGGTTCGGTGGCTTTCCGGACCATGTCGATGATCTGCATCTTCATCATCGTGGTGGCCGCCTACGACATGCTGATCGGCTACACCGCGGTGGTTTCTTTCGCCCACATGATGTTCTTCGGGATCGGCGCTTACTCGATGGCCATCATGCTGCGTGAATTCGGAGCGAGCTGGCCGGTGGTTCTGGCCGGTATCGGGGTCGGCCAAGTGCTGACCATCGCCGCGGCCTTGCTGCTCGGGCTGTTGTCGTTGCGGGTACGGGCGATCTTCTTTGCCCTGGTGACCTTGGCGGTGGCCAGCAGCTTTCTGGTGCTGTTGGCCCAGTTCTATCACTTCACCGGCGGCGAGGACGGGCTACGGGTGCGGGTGCCGAGCGAAATCGGCCCGGCTTTCCGCCTGACCGATACGCCCTGGCGCGGATTCAACCTGTTTGGATTCATCAGGAAGGTATTGTCTGGTGCGGCAATCGGCGAAGCCTGGTCGCAGTCGTTCTACAACGTACGCCTGACCGGGCGGCTGCTGATGTATTACATCTTGTTCAGTGCTGCGCTGCTGCTGTTTCTACTGATGCTGCGGATGATGAATTCGCCGTTCGGCAGGGTCTTGCAGGCGATTCGGGAAAATGAATTCCGAGCCGAGGCGCTGGGCTATCGGACCGTGGTTTACCGCACCGCCAGCGTCGTGTTCGCTACCTGTTTTACCGCCTTCGCCGGTGCGTTGTTCGCGCTGTCGACCCGCTATGTGAACCCGGAGACTACCGTCAGCTTCAGCCTGATGGTGTTCGTCCTGCTGATGACGGTGATCGGCGGCATGGGGACGCTTTATGGCGCCGTTATCGGTGCGACTATTTTTCTCATTGCCGAGAATTATCTACAGGATTTGCTGCGAATGCTGAGCGAAGCAGCAACAAACTTCCCACTGCTGGCCGCGCTGTTCCATCCGAGTCATTGGCTGCTCTGGTTTGGCCTGCTCTTTATCTTGAGCGTTTATTTCTTTCCACAGGGAGTGGCTGGCCAGTTGCGGATCTGGGCGGCAAAGCGCAGGGAGCGCCGCCGCCAGCGGGGCGCCGCCGCCCCTGCCGCCGATCGGGCCTTCGATGTCGAGCAGCGCTAACGCTTTTGCCGCAGCCGATCGTTGCCGGCAACGCCGTTCTGCTACTGCCATTCGCAGGTAAGGACCGCCTACCGGCAAGGGCTCTCAGGGAAGCACTGCACAACTTCTTCCCTGACTTTGTTCAGCGAATTGGTGACCGTCCCTGGCCGGCCGCCGTCCCCGCATGGGAGCGGGCAGCGCTGCGGCGCTTCCCTTCCTCGGTGTTCACAGGAGTGAAAGAGAGCGCTTCATGACACGCATCGCCACGATAATCGCCACCGGCCAGTATCTCCCTGAGCGGCGTATCAGCAATGAGCAGCTGGCCGCGCATTTTGCCGCTCTCGGCAAGCCGGAGGTGATCGGCAAGTTCGAGGCCGCCACCGGCATCCGCCAGCGCTACTACGCGCCGGACCATTGGGCTACTTCCGACCTGGCTGTCCACGCCTCACGGCAGGCGCTGCAGCGGGCCGGGCGCGATCCCGAAGATGTCGATCTGATCATTCTCGCCAGCGATTCGCTCGACTACATGACGCCAGCGACTTCTACGGTGCTGCAGCACAAGCTCGGCGCCACCCGCGCCGGCACTTTCGACATCGTCTGCGCCTGCGCCGGGTTTCCTACCGCGCTGGCGGCGGCGGCCGGCATGATTGCTACCAATCAGCGTCTCAACACGGTTCTGGTGGTCAGCGCCTACATGATGCGCAAGCTGGCCGACCCCGACGACCCGACCATTTTTTTCTATGGCGACGGGGCGGGTGCGGCCGTGGTCGAGGCGGGCAGCAAGCCCGGCTTCATCGGCGCGGTGACGCACGCCGACGGCGGCTATGCCGACGTCTGGGGGATTTTCTCCGGAGGCACGGCCGAGCCGGCCACGGTCGAGTCGGTGACCGCCGGCCGTACCCAGGTCCGGATGGTCAAGCGCCTCCCGCCCGAGATCAATGAAGAGGGCTGGCCGGCGCTGTTTCGGCGGCTGGCACGGGAGAACGATTTTACCGTCGACGACGTCGACCATGTCATCTTCACCCAGGTCCGCAAGGACACGGTGGCACTGGTGGCGGCGAAGATCGGCCTGCCGCTGGAGAAAGCGCACACTATCATGGAGATGCAGGGCTATACCGGCTCGGCCTGCATACCGATGGCGCTGGACGACGCGATCCAGCACGGCAAGATCGGCAGCGGCGACCTGGTGGTGCTGATCGGCTCCGGGGTCGGCTACAACCAGGCGGCGGTGGCAATGCGCATGCCATAAGTTCGCGGCCCACGGTGGTTCGCTGTACCTAACGGTTGGCTATACCGACCAAGGAAAACTCGATCAGCAGCGGGTCCTGTACCTGCAACAGTCCGCCGAGAGCGCTGAACGGCTGGATGCCGAAGTCGCGCTGG
>DASULL010000259.1:0-4553 GCA_036278215.1 Gammaproteobacteria bacterium
TGCCCGTTCGGAGCATCGAAGGTGATGCCGGACAAGGCCTTGGCGACGGCTTCGCCATCGGTGCTGCCTGCCTTTTCCACCGCTTTTTTGTACAGATGAAGGGCGGCGTAGGCGCCCTCGGCGTTGTAGCTCGGCGGGGTCTTGTAACGCTCCATGTAAGCCTTGACGAAGGCCTTGTTGAGCGGGTTGTCATGCCCGTCGAACCAGTAGCGGGTACCGGCCCAGACGCCTTCCGGCATCTGCTCGCCAAGCGCCGACAGCACTTCGGTGGCGGCGCCGACGGTGAACAGCACTTCGTATTTCTGCTCGAAGAAACCGAGGTTCTTCGCCTGCCGGACAAAGTTCACCAGATCGCCACCCCACAACGAGATCAGGATCCCCTCCGGCTTGGCCTGCATGATGCTGTTGATGAACGGGGTGAAATCCTCGGCACCGAAGCGCGGGAACGCCACTTGGCTCATCAGCTCGACATCCGGCTTGATGCCCTGCAGATACTTCTGGAAGAACTCCCAGGACTGATGACCAAAGGCGTAGTCCGGGCCGATGGTAGTCCAGCGTTTCTTACCCGTATCGGCCGCCACCTTGGCCGCCGCCATCATGTTCTGATTGACGTTGACGCTGACGCGAAAAGTGTAGGCATTGCACAGCTTGCCGGTCGCATCGGGGGTAGCGGCATGCGTGATGATCAATGGCTTACGCAGTTCGGGCACGATCGGCACCAGGCCGTTGGCCACGCCGGAGCTGTCCAGCCCGATCAAGGCATCGGCGCGGCCCTGGAACACCAGCTTGCGCGCCGCCTGGATTGCGACGTCGGTCTTGCCCTGGCTGTCCTCCATCGTGAAGACGACCTGACGACCGAGGATGCCGCCGCTCTTGTTGATCTCGTCGGCGGCCAGCTCCAGGCCCTGTCGGGCGAACTGACCATAGGCCGCCGCCGCGCCGGACATGATGTAGATCGCACCGATACGGACCGGCTGCTGGGCCATGGCCTGGGGCGCCAGCACACCAGCCGCCAGTGTCAAGGCCGATACGGCGCCGGCTATCAGCAGGCGCAAACGCAACTTCGCCATGAACTCCCCCTTCTTCCTTGCGATGGTTAGCCACCAGGCACCGTGAACACCGCACCGATGGCGAATACGGCGATCTAGCCGCAATCAAAAACATAGTTCACGGTTGCCGCATCGGCGACCTGAGCGGTGCGCGACGGAAGAAAGGCAAAGAATGCGGCGCCGGAGCGCAGGGAGGCGCCGGCAAAAGGCGGGATCAACCACAAGGACGCAAAGGGACACCACCCATAAGGCGGTGGCTTTGCGTCCTTGTGGGCTGAAAGCCTAGGTTGCGGGCAGCGCTACCGCAGCAGCAGTTGCCCGCGCAGCCTCAGCTCCAGCTGCTGGGCCAGGCTGGCCCCAAGCTGATTCGCCAGCCGGGCGAACAGTCCCTGCTGCGGCGTGTAGTCGATCAGGTCCTCGGCGCCGATGACGTCGCGGGCCACGCTATGAACGTTGCCGGTAGCGTCGGCCAGACCCAAGGCAATGCTCTGCTCGCCCGACCAGACCAGCCCGCTGAACAGCCGCGGGTCATCGGCGAGCCGGTCGCCGCGGCCTTCCTGGACGACCCGGATGAACTGGGTGTGCACCTCGTCCAGCAGATTACGCACATGGGCGACTTCGCGCGGCTGTTCCGGCGAAAACGGGTCGAGAAAGCCCTTGCTTTCACCGGCCGTGTACAGCCGCCGCTCCACGCCCAGCTTTTCCATGGCGCCGGTAAAACCGAAGCTGTCGATCAGCACGCCGATGGAGCCGACCATGCTCGCCTTGTCGACGAAGATCTGCTCCGCTGCCACCGCCACGTAATAAGCACCGGAGGCGCAGACGTCGCCGACCACGGCATAGAGCGGAATGTCCGGATGCAGTTCACGCAGCCGCCTGATCTCGTCATTGACGATACCTGCCTGCACCGGGCTGCCGCCGGGGCTGTTGATCTGCAGGATGATGCCGGCCACGCTGGGCGCTTCGAAGGCGGCTCGCAGCCCCTCGACGATCTGCTCCGCGCTGGCGGGCGCGCCCTCGGCGATCACGCCGTCGATCTTCACCAGCGCCGTGTGCGGGCCGACTGCGCTTTTTTTCCCGATCTGGCAGGACGGCACGGCGAACAGCAGTAGCGCGACTAGATACAGCAGGAAGAACAGGCGAAAGAAAATATTCCAGCGTCGCGCGCGCCGCTGCTCACGCAACAGTTCAAACCCGATCTGCTTCAGGGCGTCGCGTTCCCAGCGGTCATCAGAATTGTTGGTATTGTTTGCCATGCTCTTTTTCCTGCGCCCGCAGGCGGGCCAACACGTCATCCAGATCTTTGAACAGCGGCGCCGTCAGCGTCAGCGGCTCGGCATCCTGCTGCGGCAGGACCAGCGAATGCGCATGCAGGAACAGGCGCCGCACGCCAAGCTCGCGAAATGCCTTGTTGACCTCGCGGTCGCCGTATTTATCGTCACCGATCACCGGATGCCCCAGGTGCAGCGCGTGCACACGAATCTGATGGGTGCGCCCGGTGTCGATGCGGGCGTCGACCAGAGTGGCCCCCGGAAAGCGCTCGGTCGCGCGAAACACCGTGCGCGCATGCTTGCCGTCCGCCGCTACCTGGACCATGCGCTCGCCACCCTGCAGCTGAAACCGATCGAGCGGCGCCTCCACTGGTACCGGCCCGCGCGGCAGACGACCGGCTAGCAAAGCGATGTAGTGCTTCTCGACCTCGCCGCTGCGCAGCTGCTCATGCAGTTGGCGCAGGCGGCTGCGCCGCTTGGCGATCAACAGCAGCCCGCTGGTGTCGCGATCGAGGCGGTGCACCAACTCGAGAAACGGCGCCGTCGGCCGCAGCGCCCGCAGCCCCTCGATAACACCATGGCGCACGCCGCTGCCGCCATGCACAGCGATACCTGGGGGCTTGTTCAACGCCAACAGGCCGGCGTCTTCGTAGAAGATGGCGGCTTCCAGCTGCGCCAACAGCCCCTGGCTCGGCGGCATGGCCTCGCTCTCTTCGCCAACCCGCACGGGCGGCACGCGGACCTCGTCGCCGGCAACCAGCTTGTATTCGGGCGAGCTGCGGCCACCGTTGACCCGGACCTCGCCTTTGCGCAGCAGACGGTAAATACGGGATTTAGGCACACCCTTGAGTTCGCGCAACAGAAAATTGTCGACGCGCTGCCCCGCCTGTTCGGCGTCAATGCGAATACGGCGTACCTGCACGGGAACCTCTATCTCGGCGCGGTAGTCAATGAGGACAGCATGATAGCAGCATCACCTAGGGGATGCCGGGGTCATGCCGTTTGCTGCGCAGGCTGCGTGCTTGCTATAGTCAGCGGGTGCTTACGGCGCGCTTGGCAGGTATCTGCCTTCCCAGTCGCGCGAGGCAAGGGTTTCTGCTGGCCCGTCGCTAGACGGGTTCGCTTTTTTGTTTCGGGTATATACCTCACCCACCCAGGCGGGTGGCACAACAGCGCCTCCTCGCCCTCTCACGGATCATGACGAGACTTCTAGTCGCGCAATTGCTGGCTTGGCTGCTCGGGCGCCCGCCCGAACAGACCGCTATGGTGCTGCGCCCTGTATCAGGGTGCGCCTGGCCTGCTCATGCCTTGGGAAGCGGCGGGGTGGGCCGCCGGAGAATTCATCCAGATGAAGAGAATGTTAATCAATGCAACTCAACCGGAAGAGTTGCGTGTCGCGCTCGTAGACGGCCAGTCTCTCTACGACCTCGACATCGAAACACCATCCAGAGAGCAGAAAAAGGCCAATATCTACAAGGGTAAGATCACCCGGATCGAGCCCAGCCTGGAAGCGGCCTTCGTCCAGTACGGATCGGAGCGCCACGGTTTCCTGCCGTTCAAAGAAATCGCTCGCGCCAATCTGCAAGGCAATGGCGACGACGAAGACACCAAGACCAACATCCGCGACCTGATCAAAGAAGGTCAGGAAATCGTGGTTCAGGTGGACAAGGAAGAGCGCGGCAACAAAGGCGCGGCCCTGACCACCTTCATCAGCCTGGCCGGGCGTTATCTGGTGCTGATGCCCAACAACCCGCGCGCCGGCGGTGTATCGCGCCGGATCGAAGGCGACGACCGCCAGGAAATCCGTGAAGCGCTGCGCGAGTTGAACGTGCCGGAAGGGATGGGCCTGATTGTCCGCACCGCCGGCGTCGGTCGCTCCACCGAAGAACTGCAGTGGGACCTCGATTACCTGCTGCAGCTGTGGCAGGCCATCCAGGCCGCCGCCGAACAGCGCTCAGCGCCATTCCTCATCTATCAGGAAAGCAACGTCATCATCCGTGCCCTGCGCGACTACTTGCGCTCGGATATCGGCGAAATCCTGGTCGATGACGCCACCGTATACGAGCAGGCCCGCGAGTTCATGCAGCAGGTCATGCCGTTCAACCTTAACAAGCTGAAGCGCTACAGCGATCCAGTACCGCTGTTCACCCGCTATCAGATCGAGAGCCAGATCGAGTCCGCCTTCCAGCGCACGGTGCGGCTACCGTCCGGTGGCGCCATCGTCATCGACCAC
>DASULL010000260.1:0-11154 GCA_036278215.1 Gammaproteobacteria bacterium
GTGCGCAATATCGCTCTGGTGACAACGGCAGTTGCCAACGGCGATCTCTCCAAGCAGATCACGGTGGAGGCCAAGGGCGAGATCATGGAGCTGAAGGACACCATCAACGCGATGGTGGAACAGCTGCGGATCTTCGCGTCCGAGGTTACTCGGGTCGCTCGTGAGGTGGGCACCGAGGGCCAGCTGGGCGGCCAGGCGCAGGTGCCGGGTGTGTCGGGCACCTGGCAGGAGCTCACCGATAACGTCAACCAGATGGCCGGCAACCTCACCGATCAGGTTCGCGGTATCTCCAAGGTCGTGACCGCTGTTGCCAACGGAGATCTCAGTAAGAAGCTGGGCTTGCTGGCCAAGGGCGAGATTGCCACTCTCGCCGACACCATCAACAACATGACCGACACGCTGCGCACCTTCGCCGAGCAGGTCACTACCATGGCGCGCGAGGTCGGCATCGAGGGCAAGCTTGGCGGCCAGGCCAAGGTGCCGGGCGCGGCCGGCACCTGGCGTGATCTCACCGACAACGTCAACCAACTCGCCGCCAACCTGACTACGCAGGTGCGCGCCATCTCCGAGGTGGCCACGGCGGTGACCGAGGGCGACCTTACCCGCACCATCACCGTCGAGACGCGCGGCGAGATGTTGTCGCTGAAGGACACCATCAACCAGATGATCGCCAACCTGCGCGACACCACCCGCACCAACAAGGAGCAGGACTGGCTTAAGACCAACTTGGCCAAGTTCTTCGGCCTGATGCAGGGGCAGCGCAGCTTGGAGTCGCTGACCCGGCTGGTGATGTCTGAACTCACCGCAGTGGTGGGGGCGCAGCACGGCGCCTTTTATCTGGTGGATTCGGAAGGCGCGCGGCCGCTGCTCAAGCTTACCTCTACCTATGCCTACACTAATCGCAAGAGTCTCAATAACCGCTTTGAATTGGGAGAAAGCCTGGTCGGGCAGTGTGCGCTGGAGCGCAAGCCGATCGTGGTTACTGACGCGCCGGACGGTTACATTCAGATCGGCTCCGGGCTCGGCAAGGGTGCGCCGCGCAGCATCGTGGTGTTTCCAGTGCTGTTCGAGGAGCAGGTGCGTGGAGTCATCGAGCTGGCTTCCTTCCATGAATTCACGCCGATCCAGCTGAATTTCATCGAGCAGCTGATGCTCAACATCGGGCTGGCCATCAACCTGATCGGCACCAGCATGCGTACCGAGGAGCTGTTGCAGCAGCTGCAGGGTTCCAACGTCGAACTGGAGCAGCGGCGGCGCGAGCTGGAGGAGAAGGCGCAACTGCTCGAACTGCGCAACCGCGAGATCGCCGACGCCTCTGCGTCGCTAGAAAGCAAGGCGCAGGAGCTGTCCAAGGTATCGCAGTACAAGAGCCAGTTCCTGGCCAACATGTCGCATGAGATCAGAACGCCGCTGAACAGCATGATGATTCTGTCGCAGATGCTGGCGGCCGACGAGAGCAAAAACCTGAGCGAGCAGCAACAGGAGTGGGCCGAAACCATCCACTCCGCCGGTCGGGACCTGCTGGCGCTGATCAACCAGATCCTGGATCTCTCTAAGGTCGAGGCTGGCCGCATTGAGACGCACTTCGAGCGTTATCCGCTGGCCGCAGTACGCGATTTTGCCGAACGTACTTTCCGGCCGGTGGCGATGCAGCAGGGGGTGGCTTTCGAAATAGAGCTGGAGGACGGTGCGCCCGAGCACATCGGCACCGATCGCCAGTTGCTGGAGCAGATTCTGAAGAACCTGCTATCCAACGCTTTCAAGTTCACCGAGGCAGGCAAGGTGAAGCTTACGATTTCCCGCCCGGCGAGAAATCCGCTCTTCGCCAGCACAGCCTTACGGCAGAGCGAAGGAACCATCTGCTTCATGGTCACCGATACCGGTATCGGTATCGCCCCCGACAAGCACGCCATTATTTTCGAGGCCTTCCAGCAGGGCGACTCGACCATTACCCGCCGTTACGGCGGTACCGGGCTCGGGCTGACCATCAGCCGAGAATATGCCCGCATCCTTGGCGGCGAGCTTGCGCTTGAGAGCCAGCCGGGCAAGGGCAGCAGCTTTATGCTGTATCTGCCGTTGCAGCCGGCAACAATGCAAGGCTTGCCCGAGGCCGCCGTTGAGCAGGCCGCCGGTAGCGTGCTTACTGAGGTGGTCGGCGACGCCGGCAAGGCTCTGCAGCAACGGAAGATCCTGCTGGTGGAGGACGATCCACGGAACCTTTACGCCATGACGGGTTTGCTGGAGCGCGCCGGTGCGGTGGTGGTGCCGGCCTCTAATGCGCTGGAGGGGCTGGAAGTGCTGAAGAATGAGCCCGGGATAGAACTGGTGCTGATGGACATCATGATGCCGGAGGTCGATGGCTATGAAGCCACCCGCCGGATCCGCGCCATGCCAGAGTTTGCCGACTTGCCGGTGATCGCGCTCACCGCCAAGGCTAGCAGTATCGACCAGTCGCTGTGTTTGGCTGCCGGTTGTACCGACTACGTAGTAAAGCCGGTCGAGATACGGCACCTGGTCAGCGTGATGCGCCGCCATCTCCAGGCCGCGGCGGGGTAAGGCGCGTGGGTGTTTCTATGCAGGCTGGGCCGATCAACGTACTGATCGTCGATGACCAGCGGGAAAATCGCCTTGCTCTTAAGGCAATTCTGTCCCCGCCGGACTACCGCGTGTTGGAAGCCGGGACAGAGAAGGAGGCGCTGCGGCACCTGCTGCGTGAAGATTGCGCGGTGATTCTGCTGGATGTCGTCATGCCCGACACCGACGGCTTCGAGCTGGCGGCCTTGATCAAAGAGCGGCCGCGCACCGCTGCCGTGCCGATCATCTTCCTCACCGCCGAGGCGATCGATACCAGCCTGATCCGTAAGGGCTATGCCGTCGGCGCTGCCGACTATCTGATCAAACCATTGTTGCCGGAGGTGGTACGCGCCAAGGTTGGCGTGTTCGCCCAGATCTACCGCCAGCGTAAACACATCGAGCAGCAAACCGAGTTGCTGTTGGAGGCCGAACGGCAGGAAGGCGACTTGCGGCTGATGGAGTTGCGACTGGCGGCGGAACGTCGCTACCGGGCACTGGCAGAGGCGGTGCCGCACATTGTTTGGACCGCGTTGCCGGACGGCAGCGTCGACTACGTCAACCGCCGCTGGTTTGAGTACACCGGCACGCCTCCAAAGGAAGGCAGCGGCTGGCTCGGCGCGATCCATGCGGAGGAAGTCGCTGCGGTCGAGCGGAGCTGGCTGGCTGCTGTTGCTGCCGGGGAGCCGTTTGCCGCGGAATGCCGGCTGCGGAGCAGCGCGGGTGACTATCGTTGGCATCTGGTGCGGGCGCTGCCGGAGCATGGCGCCAGTGGCGAGATCGTCTCCTGGCTGGGTACCTTCACCGATATCGATGATCAGAAGCGGGCCGAGAACGTGCTGGCCGAGTTCAAGGGCATGCTCGACGCTGTGCTCGATGCGGTCTTGATCTTCGATGCCAGCGACTGGCGTCTGCTTTACGCCAATGAAGGTGCCGGCAGACTGTTGCGCTACAGCGCCGATGAACTGCAGGCGCTGACTCCGTCCAGGATCGTGGTCGGTTTCGACGAGGAGCGCCTGTCCGCGCTAGTGGCTGCCGCAGGCTCGGCTACGGTCGAGGTGTTCTATCGGCGCAAGGACGGCAGCGAAGTGCCGGTGGAACTGTCGCTGCAGCGGGTTGGCAGCGATCATAGCCGCATTGTCGCTATCGCTCGCGACATTACCTACCGCCGCCAGATCGAGGCCGAGCGCGAGTTTCTTTATCAGAAGGCACTCGAGGCGGTGCAGGCGCGCGACGAGTTTCTCTCCATTGCCTCGCATGAGCTGCGGACCCCGCTGACATCGCTCCATCTGCTGATCGGCGCCCTGTTGCGCTCGGCCGATCGCAACACCGCCATCTGGACCAAGCAGGGCAGCGAGCAGCTCGCCGACAAGCTGCGGGTGGCCGACCGGCAGGTTGGCCGGCTGGCGCGACTGATCGATCAGCTGCTGGATGTTTCCCGGATCTCGGTCGGACAGTTTCAGGTAGAAGCCGAGGAGGTCGATCTGGCCGCCGCTGTCCGGGACGTGATCGACCGGTTCGCGGCCGATGCCGCCAAGGCGGACTGCGAGGTGCGCTTGCAGGCGCCGTCGCCGGTTCTAGGCCATTGGGACCGGATGCGGATCGAGCAGGTGCTGGTCAATCTGTTTACCAACGCCATCAAATTCGGCGAAGGCAAACCCGTGGATATAGAGGTTGGTAGCGATGGCAAGACCGCCCGCCTGTTGATCCGCGACTACGGTATCGGCATCGCTGCGGAGGCGCAGCAGCGGATCTTCCAGCGCTTCGAGCGAGCGTCCTGCTCACGAGAGTACAAAGGCCTCGGCCTCGGGCTCTACATCGTGCAGCGGATCGTCGATGCCCACGGCGGCAGTATCGCTGTTGAGAGTGCGCCCGGCGAAGGAACTGCCTTCACCGTGCTGCTTCCTTGCCGGCTGGACAACGACCACCGGTCAGCCTTGCCATTGGCGGAAACGGCAGCGGCAGGTCCGCCGCCATTTTGTTTTTAACGGCTTCTCTGTATGGGGCCGGGTCGGTCAGTAAGCGTACGCCGGCTTCTTATTGAGCTTGTGAATCGCCTCGATGAAGCGAATCGTGCCGCTCTTCGAGCGCATGACCACCGAGTGGGTCCTGGCCATGTTGTTACCGGTGTAGCGGACGCCCTTGAGCAACTCGCCATCGGAGATACCGGTTGCGACGAAGTACAGCTCGTCGCCCTTGGCCAGATCCTCCATTTTGAGGATGGTGTCGTAGGACACGCCCATTTTCTTGCAGCGCTCGCGCTCCTCATCGCTGTAAGGCACCAGCTTGCCCTCGAACTGGCCGCCCAGGCACTTGATGCCCGCCGCCGCGATTACGCCTTCCGGCGCACCGCCGATGCCGAGCAGGATGTCCACGCCGGTATAGTCGAAGCAGGTTGCCAGCGCTGCAGCGACGTCGCCGTCGCTGAACAGCTTGATGCGTACCCCGGCATCGCGGCACTGCTGAATCAGTTCCTGGTGGCGGGGCCGGTCGAGGATGGTGACGGTGAGGTCGGTGATGCTCTTGCTTAGCGCTTCGGCCGTGGCCTTGAGGTTCTCGTGCACCGGCGCGTCGATGCTTACCTTGCCTGCCGCTTTCGGGCCGACCGCGATCTTGTCCATATACATGTCGGGTGCGTTCAAGAGGCAGCCACGCGGTGCCATCGCTACCACGGCAATCGCATTCGGCAGGCCTTTGGCGACGGAATTGGTGCCTTCGACCGGATCGACGGCGATGTCAACCTGCTCGGACTTCGGCCCCTTGCGACCGACTTCCTCGCCGATGTACAGCATCGGCGCCTCGTCCATCTCGCCTTCGCCGATAACGACGATACCGTCGATGTCGAGGTTGTCGAACATCTTGCGCATGCCGTCGACGCCGGCTTGGTCGGCGCCGATTTTGTCGCCCCGGCCCATGTGGGTGGCCGCACCCAGCGCCGCCGCCTCAGTGACTCTGACCAGATCTAGTGCAAGGTTTCTGTCCACGAACGACCTCTTTTTCCGAACGACAGGATTGGGGCGTGCTAGGCACGGCCGGCGGGGGAACGCTTTCTTGGCATTTCTGCGGCTTGGATTAGTATTTTCAATCGCAGGCGCTTGATTCTATCAGGATCGGGCGCAAGGTTCGCCGCTGCCGCACTTGTGTATCAATCGGGGCAGCTTGCCGCGGTCGGATGCTCTATAATCCGCCCCGCCGTCGGTTCCGGCGGCGGAACAGACCAGCCGTATTGGGAGAAAAGTAATGGGCTTCGAGAGCGTGCCACCCGGGAAATCGGTACCTGACGACATCAATGTCATCATCGAGATCCCGTTCCGCGGCGACCCGGTCAAGTATGAGATCGACGAGGCCACCGGCACCGTCATGGTGGACCGCTTCATGTCGACCTCCATGCATTACCCCTGCAACTATGGCTATGTGCCGCAGACCCTGTGCGAGGACGGCGACCCGGCGGACGTGCTGGTGTTGTCGCCGTTCCCGCTGGTGGTGGGCTCGGTGATCCGCTGCCGGCCGATCGCCGTGCTGGAGATGACCGACGAAGCCGGCGGCGATTCCAAGATTCTGGCGGTGCCGGTCAAGAAACTCACCGCTATGTACGACCACATTAACGGCCCGGACGACGTGCCGCCGCTGCTGCTCCAGCAGATCACCCATTTCTTCGAGCACTACAAGGACCTCGAAAGCGGCAAGTGGGTCAAGGTCGTTGGCTGGAAAGGTGCGGATGCCGCCCGCCAGGAGATTCTCGATGCGGTCGAGCGTTTTCAGCGCGCCGACAAGGCATAACCAACCCGCTCCGTTCCTCTACTGCTAGGCCACTAGGCGATAAGCTCAAAAACCGTGCGTACCGCAACTCCGCTCGTTCAGCTCACCCTTGAAATCGACGCCGACCAGTGCGAGCGGCTCGAAGCCCTGGTCGAGGAGGCTGGTGCGATTTCCGTCAGCTACCTTGATCCGGGCGGCGAGCCCGTGCTCGAGCCCGCCCTTGGCACTACGCCGCTCTGGTCGCGGGTGCGGCTACTGGCCCTGTTTCAAGGTTGGCCGGACGCCGAGCGGTTGTACCTCGACGTATGCGAGGCGCTTAGCGTCGAGCGGCCAGCGCACTGGGAGCTTGCGCCGCTGGAGCAACGGCAGTGGGAGCGGGCCTGGATGGACCACTACCGGCCGATGCACTTTGGCGGGCGGCTGTGGGTGGTGCCGACTACTTACGCTGCACCGGAGCCCGATGCAATCAACCTGCGGTTGGACCCTGGACTAGCGTTCGGCACCGGCACTCATCCGACCACTGCGCTTTGCTTACGCTGGCTGGCTCAGGCGGATCTTGCCGGCGGTACCGTCGTCGATTTTGGCTGCGGCTCCGGCATTCTAGCGATCGCCAGCCTGTTGCTAGGGGCGCAGCAAGCCTATGGTATCGACAACGATCCGCAGGCGTTGGTGGCATCGCAGGATAACGCTCAGCGCAATGGCGTTGCCGACAGGCTCACGCTCTGGTTGCCGGGCGAAGTTCAGCCGGTGACCGCGGATGTGCTGGTCGCCAATATCCTTGCTGGCGTTTTGATCGAGCTGCGTCCCGCCATCTTGCCGTTACTGCGGCCGGGAGGACGGATTGCGCTATCCGGCATCCTCGAACGGCAACAGGGCGACGTCGAGGCCGCTTATGCCGAATGGATCGAGTGGGAGCCTGCCCAGCACGATGATGGCTGGGTGCTGTTGACGGGGCGTCGTCGGGGCTAGCGGGGAGGCGCTTCTTTACAAAGCGCCGCGGGCGCGTCGACAATGCTGTCTTCGCGTCGAGATTTCCCATGTATACCCAGTGCAGCAGTTGCGCCACCCTGTTTCACGTTACTTCACAGCACCTGCGTCAAGCGCAGGGACTGGTGCGCTGCTGTCTGTGCCACGAAGTGTTCGACGCTCTGCCGAGCCTTGTCGAGAGTCTGCCGGCCGGCCTCGAGGTGGAATCGCCTGCTCATGCGGCGCAGCCGGGGTTTATCGGGCCGGAAGTGGTGAAGCACGCGGTGGAATCTGCATCGTCGCCGCTGGACGATGATTTTTTCACCACCCTGCCGACAACAGACATCGTAGCGCCGGAAGCGCCTGTGGCGGCGCCGGTTGGCCGGCAGAGCGGCGTGTTCGGCTGGAGCGCCGGGTTTCTGCTGCTGCTGGTCGTCCTGACGGTGCCGTACGGCTACCTGATGCGAGAGGAACTGGCGCGCTATCCGCGGTTGCGGCCCTGGGTGGAGGGGCTCTGCGCCGTAGCGCGCTGCGAGTTGCCGCTCTTGAGAGACATCTCCCGCGTCCATATCCTCTACAAGGACGTCGGCGTTCATTCGGCATCGTCGGCGGGTTTGCTGGTGACAGCGACCCTCGTCAACGATGCTGGTTTCCGGCAACCTTATCCTCAGATCCGATTCAGCTTCCTCGATCCGGTCGGCGCTGTACAATCCTCGCGCTGGTATTCGCCGGACGACTATCTTAATGAGCAGCAGAAACTGGAGGCAGCGGCCGGGATGCCGCCGCAGGAGCCGGTTTCCGTCCGACTGGCGGTGGCCGACATCGATACTGCGGCGGTAGACAACTTCGCTATCGATCTTCGCTAGCGGCCAGGCGGGTGAGCGCGTGCGCGCAGGCGCACATTCGCGTATTCACGTTTGACTGATTAATTTTTGCGGTTATGATCGGCGGCCGCGCCGGTGGGGGGTACCGGCGTCTCGTACTCGGGTCACGACTCCGGGACTGGATTGCGAGTGCTTATGCTTATGGAACAATCGAAAATTACAGTGGATTCGTCGGCATCCGTTCAGTGTGACAGCCACGTCGACCAGGGGGTCGGACCAATCCGTGTGTGTGTCACCGAAGCGTTGGCGACTTACTTCCACCAACTCAACGGTCACACTTGTGAAGGGCTCTACAAGCTGGTTCTGGCCGAGGTGGAACAGCCTCTGCTGGAGGCGGTCATGAGCTACTGTGGGGGCAATCAGACGCGCGCTTCCCAGATCCTCGGCATCAACCGAGGGACGTTGCGCAAGAAGCTGCAACAGTACGGCCTGGACGAATAAGCTTGCGGGCCTGGGCCCGTCACGCATTACGTGCCGGCGACGGCTGATCGGCTTATAATCGCGGGCCTTCGCATCACCGCATTGGGAAAAGCATCATATGTCGTCCGCTTCCGATCTACGGCCTTTGCGCCGTGCCCTGCTAAGTGTTTCCGACAAGACCGGTATCGTCGAGTTTGCCCGCGAGCTGCAGAAGCAGGGCATCGAGCTGCTGTCCACCGGAGGCACTGCCAGATTACTGCTGGAGCAGGGCCTCAAGGTGATCGAGGTGGCCGATTACACCGGTTTCCCGGAAATGATGGATGGTCGGGTGAAGACCTTGCATCCGAAGGTGCACGGCGGCCTGCTTGGGCGGCGCGGCGTCGACGACGCCGTGATGGCCGACAACGGCATTCTGCCGATCGACCTGCTGGTGGTGAATCTGTATCCCTTCGAGCAGACCATCGCCCGTCCAGACTGCACCCTGGCAGATGCGATCGAAAACATCGATATCGGTGGCCCGGCGATGCTGCGGGCGGCAGCGAAGAACCACGATGGTGTGGCGGTTGTTACGGCGCCGGCCGACTATGTCGCCATTATCGAAGAATTGGGCGGCCACGGCGGCTTGTCGCGGGCGACCCGCTTCCGCTTGGCCGTGCGTGCATTCGAGCACACCGCCCGTTATGACGGCGCCATTGCCAGTTATCTGGGCGGCATCGCCGACAGCGGTGAGCGGGAGGCTTTCCCGCACACGATTAATCTGCAGTTCGTTAAAGTCGAAGACATGCGCTATGGCGAGAACCCGCACCAGCGCGCCGCCTTCTACCGCGAACACTCGCCGCGCGAGGCCTCGGTTGCCACCGCTCGGCAGCTGCAGGGCAAGGCGCTGTCGTATAACAATATTGCCGACACTGACGCCGCTTTGGAGTGCGTCAAGGCGTTCGAGCAGCCGGCCTGTGTCATCGTCAAGCATGCCAATCCGTGCGGCGTGGCGGTTGCAGCCGATATCGGCGAGGCCTACGAGCTGGCTTATGCCGGCGATCCGACCAGTGCTTTCGGCGGCATTATCGCCTTCAACCGGCCGCTGGACGCGGCCACCGCCGCCCGTATCATCGAGCGGCAGTTCGTCGAGGTAATCATCGCGCCCGAGGTGGATCCGGACGTGTTGACCATTACCGGCACCAAGCAAAACGTCCGAGTGCTGGCTACCGGCAGCTGGGGCGCGGTGCGGCCGGCCGAGGTCGACATCAAGCAGGTAAGCGGCGGTATCCTGCTGCAGGACCGGGATATCGCCCGGGTGCATCCGGACCACCTGCGCGTTGTGAGCCGGCGGGCGCCGACCGAGCGGGAGATGGCGGATCTGCTGTTTGCCTGGGAGGTCGTGCGCTTCGTCAAGTCGAACGCGATCGTCTACGCTCATGGCGGCCGCACGGTCGGCATCGGCGCCGGCCAGATGAGCCGCGTGTTCAGCGCCCACATTGCCGGCATGAAAGCTACCGAGGCGGGCCTGCCGGTCAATGGCGCGGTCATGGCGTCGGATGCGTTCTTCCCATTCCGTGACGGCATCGATCAGGCGCATGCAGCCGGTATCCGCGCCGTCATTCAGCCCGGCGGTTCCATGCGCGATGCGGAAGTGATCGCCGCCGCCGACGAGCACGACATGGCCATGGTATTCACCGGGATGCGCCATTTCCGCCACTAGGCATCGACGCAGTCGACTGCGGTATCCGAGGGGATAGCGATATGAAGGTTCTGATCATCGGCGGCGGCGGGCGTGAACATGCGCTCGCTTGGAAGATCGCCCAATCACCACGGGTGGCCGAGGTGTATGTGGCACCAGGCAACGCCGGCACTGCGCTGGAGCCGCGGGTACGCAACGTCCAGTTGGGCGCCGAGGACGTGCCGGCCCTGGTCGATTTTGCCCGCAATACCGGCATCGATCTCGCTGTCGTCGGTCCCGAGGCGCCGCTGGTTGCCGGCGTAGTCGATGCTTTCCGCGAAGCCGGCCTGCGTTGCTTTGGCCCAACCCGGACAGCCGCCCAGCTGGAAGGCTCGAAAGCCTTTGCCAAGCAGTTTCTGTCCCGCCACGGTATCCCGACCGCAGGTTTTGAGACTTTTACCGACCTCGATGCCGCTCGTGATTACATCCGTCGCCACGGCGCGCCGATCGTGATCAAGGCTGACGGTCTTGCCGCCGGCAAAGGCGTGACGGTAGCCCGCAATATCGATGAAGCGCTGCGCGCCGCCGAAGATGCGCTGGCTGGCAACGCCTTTGGCGAGGCCGGCGCACGCATCGTGGTAGAGGATTTCCTCGAGGGCGAGGAAGCGAGCTTTATCGTTATGGTCGATGGCGAGCATGTACTGCCGCTTGCCAGCAGCCAGGATCACAAGGCCCGCGATGATGGCGACCAGGGCCCGAACACTGGCGGCATGGGCGCTTACTCGCCGGCCGGAGTGGTAACCGCCGAGTTGCATGAGCGGATCATGCGCGAGGTAATCGAGCCGACCGTGCGCGGTATGGCAGCCGACGGCCGCCGTTATACCGGCTTTCTTTATG
>DASULL010000261.1:0-12164 GCA_036278215.1 Gammaproteobacteria bacterium
GGTGGCTCTAAACGAGGCCGACCGTTGCTGCCGCCATTTACGTTGGCGGCAGCAACGCAAACGCAGCCTCGTGCAATTCCCGCCGGCCACGCTCGCGAAATTTCGGGTTGTCCGCCAGCACGTCTTCCCTGGTCAGCAGACCGACCGAAAACGATACGCCAAACAGCCCCCTGACCTCTTGCTCGGTCACCGAATACGGCGGCCCCGCCTCATCGGCAGGCAAATAATCCAGCGTGATGAGCAACCCGCGCGCCCTGGGACTGAGGCAGCGGCGCAGCAGATCGACATAGCGGGGACGTTCTCGGGCGGGTAAGGCGATTAAAGCGGCGCGATCGTAAAGCGCATCCACTATCGGCAACTCCACCGTGGCCAGGTCGAACAGATCGCCCTGCAGAATCTCTACCCCATCGGCACCCCAACGGGTGAAGGGGCCCTCCCGCTCCCTTCGCGGCTCGAGACCGTGCTCCTGGAAAAACGCCTGCACCGCCTGTTCGCTGAGCTCGACGCCGAGCACCCGGTAGCCGCGCTGCCACAACCACCACATGTCGGTGCTCTTGCCACAGAGCGGCACCAGCACCGTTGTACCCACCGGCACCGCGAGCTCCGGCCACCAGCGCTGCAGGAATCGATTGCCGCCTGGCTCATGAAAACCGATCTCGCTACGGGCCCACTTCTCCAGCCAGAAGTTCTTGTCCATGCAATGCTCCTTCAGCCCGATCACCGTTCAGGCGGCCTGGGATTTTCCATACCCGGCCCCCATTGGTCTCCGGGCTAAGCCGTTATTATGCGTTAAGCGAATCGGAGAGACGAAAGTGAGACGGTTATATTTCCTGCTGCCCGATGTCGACTGCGCGCGCAGGATCGTCGACGAACTGCTCCTAAAGCGCGTCGAGGAACGCCGAATCCATCTGCTCGCCCGGCGCGGCACGCCGCTTGAAAATCTGCCGACCGCTTCCCTGGCGCAACGAACCGATCTGGTGCCCGCTCTTGAGCGCGGCGTTGCCGTTGGCGGAGCGACGGGCGCGCTGGCAGGGCTGGTCGCTCTCGCCGTTCCGCCGGCGGGTCTGGTGATTGGCGGCGGTGCAGTACTGGCTCTCGCGGTCGCCGGCGCCGGCTTCGGCGCCTGGGCATCGAGCATGATGGGCATCTCGACGCCAAACAGCCAGATCAAACAGTTTCACGAAGCTATTGAGCGGGGCGAGATTCTGATGATGGTGGACGTTCCTAAAAATCGCGTCCAAGAGATAGAGGATTTGGTGCAACTACATTACCCGGAGGCCAAAATCGGCGGTACCGAGCCGACCATACCGCCGTTTCCATAAGAGGGCATGCGGCGGCCGCTTGCCAGATCCATCAATCACTTCCTGCTCGTTTCGCTCTCTTCTACGACGCCAAAACGGCAAGGCGTGATGGAGACCTTTTGCCGGCGCGCGCCGCAGCCGTATAATCGTCCAACAATTCCACACAACCGCGCGATGTGCCAACGTAATTATGTCCACCGTCACTAAATCCGATAAGCTCGCCAACGTCTGCTACGACATCCGCGGCCCCGTCCTGGAAGAAGCCAAGCGGTTGGAAGACGAAGGCTACCGCATCCTCAAGCTGAACATCGGCAACCCGGCACCGTTCGGCTTCGAGACGCCGGATGAGATCCTCCAGGACGTTATTCTCAACCTGCCGACTGCCCAGGGCTATTCCGACTCCAAGGGCATCTTCTCCGCCCGCAAGGCGGTGATGCAGCAGTATCAGTCGCGCGGCGTACACGATGTCGGGATTGAAGACATCTATCTCGGCAACGGCGTCAGCGAGCTGATCGTCATGGCGATGCAGGGTCTGCTCAACAACGGCGACGAAATGCTGATCCCGGCGCCAGACTACCCGCTGTGGACCGCAGCCGTCAGCCTGTCCGGAGGCACCGCAGTCCACTATCTCTGCGATGAAAGCGCCGGCTGGCAGCCCGATCTCGAAGATATCGAGCGTAAGATCACCAAGCGCACCCGCGGGATCGTGGTCATCAACCCGAACAACCCGACTGGAGCAGTCTATAGCCGCCAGGCCCTGGAAGGCATTATCGAGCTGGCCCGTCGGCATAACCTGATCGTCTTTTCCGACGAGATCTACGACAAAATCACCTACGACGGCGCCGTCCACATACCGATGGCGACGCTGGCCGATGACGTCCTGATCATCAGCTTCAGTGGCTTATCCAAGGCATACCGGGTCGCCGGCTTCCGCTGCGGCTGGCTGGTAATCTCCGGTGCTCGCCACCGCGCCCGCGACTACATTGAAGGGCTCGATATCCTGTCGTCGATGCGCCTGTGCGCGAACGTGCCGGCGCAGCATGCCGTGCAGACTGCGCTGGGCGGTTACCAGAGCATCGATGCCCTGATCCGACCCGGCGGCCGCCTCTATGAACAGCGCAACCGTGCCTGGGAGTTACTCAATGAGATTCCGGGCGTATCTTGCGTGAAGCCGCAAGGCGCCCTTTACCTGTTCCCCCGGCTTGATCCGGAAGCGTATCCGATCAGAAGCGACCGCCAGTTCGTGCTCGACCTGCTGCAACAGAAGCACCTGCTGCTGGTGGAGGGCACAGCCTTCAACTGGCCTGACCCAGATCATCTGCGGGTTGTCTTCCTGCCTTACGTCGATGTTCTCGAGGAAGCAATCGGCCGCTTGCGCCAGTTCCTCGCGCAATACCAGCCGTAAGGAGTAACCCAGGCCTCTCCTCCATCGCACCGTCTGGGCCGGCACCCGGCCCAGACGGCGGGTTCAAGTCACCGGCTTCAGCACCGCGACGTCGTCTGCCTGCAGCCCCTTCTGCCCCTCGATCACCGTGAATTCGACGTGCTGTCCGCCCTCCAGCGTACGGAACCCATCCCCCCGAATGGCGCGGTAATGCACAAAGACATCATCGCCCTCAGGCCTCTGGATAAAGCCGTATCCTTTGGAAGTATCGAACCACTTGACCACACCATTCTGACGCTCAGCCACAGCTTTAAACCTCAAAGACAAGGACAATTTAAAGCTAGTACATCTTTCAACACGTGCAAGCGGCAGGGTCAAATCGTTACTGGCGAAGAACGTTCTTCAAAGGGAATGAATAGGCGCAGGGAGAAGCGCTCGTAGAGACAAAGGCCTGCCATAGAGACAACGCGAAGGCGCGCAAAGTTGTAAAAGCCTTCTTTTGCTTTGCGCCCCCGCAGCCGTTCTGGCTCTGTCTCTTTGCCTTGACGCTGAGTTCTTGTCTGACTCAGCTCAAAAACAACCGATACGCTGGGTTATCCGTCTCCTCGACGTATTGGTAACCGAGTTGCAGCAAGAACTCGTTGAAGCGCGGCCGTTGCGCCGACGGCACCTGGATCCCGGCCAGTACACGGCCATAGGCGGAGCCGTGGTTGCGATAGTGAAACATGCTGATGTTCCACTGGGTGCTCCAGCGCTTGCCCATGGTGCTAAGGAAATTAAGCAAAGCGCCCGGACGCTCTGGAAATTCAAAGCGGAACAGGATCTCGTCTTCCACCAATCCCAGGCCGCGACCGCCCACCATATGCCGCAGGTGCGCCTTGGCCATTTCGTTCTGCGATAGATCGAGTACCGGATAGCCCCGCTGACGCAGGGTTTCGATCACCAATTCCTGCTCGGCCAGCCCTTCGGTCAATTGAATGCCGGCAAACACATGAGCCTGGCTCGGATCAGCGAAACGGTAATTGAATTCGGTTATCGAACGATGGCCGATGGCGTGGCAGAATTCACGAAAACTGCCGGGCCGCTCCGGAATGGTAACAGCGAGCAATGCCTCGTGATGCTCCCCGATCTCCGCCCGCTCGGCGACGTGCTCCAAGCGGCTGAAGTTCATATTGGCGCCGCTGTTAATGGCAATCAGATTCTCGCCGCGGATGCCGGTCTGCTCGACATACTTCTTCAGCCCCGCTGTCGCCAGCGCGCCGGCCGGTTCAACGATGGAGCGGGTATCGTCGAACACATCTTTGATGGCAGCGCAGATCTCGTCGGTATTGACCAGCACCACCTCATCGACGTGCTGCCGGCAGAGCCGGAACGTTTCCTTGCCGATCTGGCGCACAGCCACGCCGTCGGCGAACAAACCAACCTGAGGCAATATGACCCGGCGCTGCTTTTCCAGCGCCTGCTGCAGCGTCGGCGCATCGTCCGGCTCAACGCCGATAATTTTGATATCCGGCCGCAAGTACTTGATATAGACGGCGACTCCGGCCGCCAGCCCGCCGCCGCCCACCGGCACGAACACCGCGTGCAGCTTGCGCGGGTGCTGATGCAAAATTTCCATGCCGACAGTGCCCTGGCCGGCGATTACATCCGGATCGTCGTACGGCGGGATGTAGGTCATCCCCCGCTCTGCCACCAGCTTGGCTGCATGGGCCGAGGCATCGTCGTAGCTGTCGCCGTGCAGCACAACCCGGCCGCCCAACGCTTTGACTGCCTGCACTTTGATCTGCGGCGTCGTCCTCGGCATCACGATGACCGACTTGATGCCGAGCTTTTGCGCCGCCAACGCCACGCCCTGCGCGTGGTTACCGGCGGAAGCGCAGATCACCCCGCGCTCCAGCTGTTCCGGCTTCAGCTGGGCGATCTTGTTGTAGGCACCACGCAGCTTGAACGAGAACACCGGCTGCAGGTCTTCCCGCTTGAGCAGGACCCTGTTGCCAAGGCGGGCGGATAAACGCGGAGCGTAATCCAGTGGCGTCTGTTCCGCCACGTCGTAAACGCAGGCAGTCAGGATCTTTTCAATGTAGGCTTTGGTCATTATCTAAACTTGATGTGCGCATGGCACTGTAGCGGCGAGAGGGGTAAGTGTACGGCAAGCAGGCCATGCTGATAAGCGAACTTTGACACGCCACGCTTGCGCCGTATCATGCCCGCGCAACAGAGGAGCCCACGATGGCAGCAGAGCAACAGAAACGGGCCGCCGCGGAAGCGGCGCTGGCATACATCAGCCGCGGCGACGTGGTCGGCGTCGGCACCGGTTCGACCGTCAATTATTTCATTGACGCCCTGGCCGCCATGAAAGGCACCATCGACGGCGCGGTATCCAGCTCGGAGGCGTCCAGCGAGCGGCTGCGGCGACACGGCATCCGGGTGCTGGAACTGAACGAGGCCGGCGACCTGCCGATCTATGTCGACGGCGCCGACGAGTCCAATCATCACCTACAGCTGATCAAAGGCGGCGGCGGCGCACTTACCCGGGAAAAGATCGTCGCGGCTGCTTCCAAGCGCTTCATCTGCATTGCCGATGAGAGCAAGCTGGTCGATATCCTTGGCAACTTCCCGTTGCCAGTGGAGGTAATCCCGATGGCACGCAGCTTCGTCGCCCGCCAGCTGGTCAAGCTCGGCGGCAAACCGGAGCTGCGGATGGGCTTTACCACCGATAATGGCAATCTGATCCTCGACGTCCGCGGCCTGTCCATCGCCGAGCCGATTACTCTGGAGCGCGAGATCAACGACATCCCCGGTGTGGTCACCAACGGCATCTTTGCCCTGCGGCGGGCCGATGTGCTGCTGCTCGGCGGCAGCGGCGGCGTGCGCACCCTGACGGCGGACTGAATGTCGGTCGGGAAGCTGCTGGTCACCGCCGGCGTCATCCTGCTCGCTGCCGGGCTGTTGTGGCCGTGGCTGTCGAAACTCGGCCTCGGCCGCCTGCCCGGCGACATCGCCGTCAAACGCGACGGCTTCTCTTTTTACTTTCCGCTGACCACCTCCATCCTCGTCAGCGTGGTGCTGAGCCTGATTCTATGGTTGCTCCGGCGGTAGGGCGGCATCACCACAGAGACAACAGAGGGCACGGAGAGGCGGAGAGTAACCACAAAATATTGGGCAGAGTCTCTCTGATCCTGTGAGGTGCCTCCTTGTGGGAGCCACCAGCAGATGGGTGGCAGAGGCCTCGGCACAAAAACCTTTCTACTCTTTGTGGAAGACTCCCTGTCTTCTCCCCTGCGCCTCTGTGGTGAAACCTCAACGCACCTGGAATGGCACTGCCGCAGTTCTTTCGATAACGCCATCGGCGTGAACAATCTGCGCCTGGACTTCATGCCAACCACGTTGCAGCGGCCAGAGCAGGCTGCCGCTGTTGCCGCCGCCGACCAAATCGCCGTTGACCAGCCATTCAACTCGGGCGCCGGGCGGCAAGCGAGAAAGCTGGAAAGCGTAGTACTGGCGGTCCGGCGGCAGGCGCGGGTCCAGCGCCAACTGCAGATCCCAGGAAGGCTGCTGAATGCGCGGCGGTGGCGCGGGTTCCGCCGCTGGCGGCTGGGGCAGCCGCCCTGGAGCAAACCATTCCGGTCGGCTGGGACAACCGTTATCGGCCATAAGGCCGGTATCGCGGCAAATGGCGATCTGCACCAGTTCCGGCGCCAGCGGCAGTGGCTGCGCCGGGGCGCGGCGGTTGAGTTCGGCGAAAATGGCGCGCGCCACCGGCACCGGCCCGCGGGAACCGGTCACATCCTGCATGGGCGAGCCGTCCAGATTGCCCATCCAGACGCCAACCGTATAACGGTGATTGAAGGCCACCACCCAGGCATCGCGGTAGTCGCTGGAAGTACCGGTCTTGATGGCGGTTTCCACCGGAAAACGCATCAGGCCGCCGGTGCCGAATTCCAGCCGGCGGGCGTCCGGATCGGCCAGGATGTTACCGATGATGTGGCTGCTGCTGCGCGACAGGACTGGCAGCACCGGAGTTGACGGGCCATCGCGCAGTGTCCGCAACGGCCGGTACTGGCCATCGTTGGCGAGTGCGGCAAAGGCGGTGGTCAGTTCCAGCAAGGTGATCTCGCCGTTGCCCAGCGCCAGGCCGTCGCCGTAGTAATCCGGATGCTGCTTCAGGCTGTGGAAACCAAGAGCGCGCAACCGCGCCAGGAATTCCGCCGGACCGACGAACTGCGCGGCGCGTACCGCCGGGATGTTGAGACTGTTGCCCAGCGCATCGCGCAGCCGTACCGGACCGTAGTGGCTGCGGCTGTAGTTCTGGTAAGCGTGCTGGCCCTGACCGACCGCTTCGCTCAGTGGGTTGTCGTCGATGATGGTGGCGGCCGTCCAGCCGCGTTCCAGCGCCAGCGCGTACAGCAGCGGCTTGAGCGTGGAGCCGGCCTGACGCGGCACGACGACGGCGTCGTAGGCGCTGCCTTCGCCCGGGGCATGGGCGTTGACCCAGGCGAGGATCTCGCCCTGGCGGTGATCGGCCACCAGGGCGGCGGCGTTGCGCACCCCCAGCGGGGCGAGGTTTTGCCGCCACTGCTCGAGGATCGCGTACGCCTGCCCCTGCAGACCGGCATCCAAAGTGGTGGCGATCCGCGCCCGCCGGCGCTCGCTCTCCGGCAGCCGCGGGAATAGGTATTCGGCGAAGTGGCGGACAGGCGCCGCGAGCGGCGGCCGCTTGAGGTCAAACTCAGCGGTCAGCAGCCGCTGATGGGCGGCAGCATCGATGGCGCCGACGACCAGCATCCGGTCGGCCAGCCGCCGCAGCTGCGGGCGCAGCCGGGTCGGATCAGTGTACAGATCGAAGCGGCTGGGGGAGCGGACCAGAATGGCCAGCGCCAGCATTTCCTGCGGCGCCAGGGTAGCCAGATCGCGGTCGAAGTAGTGCCGCGCCGCCTGCACCACGCCCCGCCGCTGGCCAGCATAAGGCACCTGGTTAAGATAGAACTCCAGAATGTCCGGCTTGGCGAAGCGCGCCTCCAGACGCAGCGCCTCCCAGCCTTCCAGCCACCGTGCCCAGAGGGTTCGCGGCCGCGGTTGCAGCATGCGCACTACCTGCTCGCTGATGGTGCTGGCGCCACGCACCGCCCGCCCGGCCTTGAGGTTCTGCCAGACGGCCGCCAGCCGGGCCCGCCAATCGACGCCGCGATGCTGGGGAAAGCGGCGGTCCTCGGCCTCGATGAAAGCCTGCTGCAGCAGCAGCGGAACGTCGGCGAGCAATACCAGATCGTGGACGTTCCAGTCGTTCTCATAGGTGACGGTGAGCGGCTGCCCGTGGCGGTCGGTGAGCTGGGCCTTGCGGATATCGTCGCGATACGGTGGCAGCTCTGCCGGCAGCGGACGCAAGGCCAGCACCGTCGCCAACATCAGCAGAGCAGCACCGGCCGCGCCGACGCTGCTGCCCAGCAGAAGGGCACGCTGCCAAGTCACCGCCCTACTCGCCCACCCGCAGCAGCGCCGGGCGGCCCTTGCCGAACACGTCCGGGTCGTACATTTCCTCGGCGTGCGGCGGCGGCGCGCTGAACTCGCCGTCGGCTATCACCTGGGCGGTATAGCTCAGGTGGTAGTTGCCGGGCGGCAGGTAATCCGCGTAGAAGCGGGCCGCCTCGTGCCGCAGCTCCTGGTGGTAAAAGCTCCAGCGGGAGGCGTTGTAGCCAATCCAGTCGGAGTACTGCAGATACCAGGAACCACCGGCCGCCTCGAACCGGCCGGCATCGGCGTCCACCGTCGAAGCCGTGGCCAGCTGGCGATTGACCGGCTCCAGCCCGCCGGGCACCGGATCGTCGACCACGACATAATGCCGCGCGGTCGGCAGCGAGAGATACAGGTCCACCCGCACCAACTCGCCCCGGCGCACCTGCCCCGGCGACTGCAGTAACTGCCAACCGCCGTCGCGGCGGATGCTGTATTCACGCCGCAACTCGATACCGGCGTTGACAGGATGGGGGTCGACGGTGGCCGGTGCGTAATTCAAACGCACCGCGTAATAGAGCCGGCCGTCGCCGCGCGCCTCCAGGTGGAGGGTACGCTCGGCACCGGCATCGGCAGAACGCATCGGCTGCGCCAACTCGACCGCCGCGTCCCGCACCGACTGGAAGCGCGCCTCGCCCAGCGGGGTATCGTCCAGGCGCGCTGTTACCTGCAGGGCCAGCGCATCCTGTTCGTAGACGCGAGCATAGTCGCGCAGCGCGTTCAGGCAGAACATGTTCTCCTGGGTGTTCTCCCAATGATCGCGATTGCCGCGTGCCTGGGTGACGGCGCGAACCAGTCGGGCCGGCGTCTCGCCGACCAGCGCCGCGCCCTGCGGTGTCGCACCCAGTTTGGACAGCGCCGAGAGGATGGCGCATTGGGTCCGCAGGCGGGTCGACAGGATGCGAACGTAACCGTCGTCCAGCGCCTCGTTGAAGCCAAACTTACCGCCGCTTTGCACGGCATGGCTGAGAATGTCGTCCAAGATCGCCTGCTGCAGCGGATCGGTGTCGGCAATAGCCAGCGCCGCCTGCAGGTAGTGCGCCTTGCCGAACAGACTCATGGCCGGCACATGCCGGCGATAGCGCTCCAGATCGTCGCGGCCGACCGCGCCCCGCTCCGCCAGCGCAGCCAGAGCGACGGCCCGCACGGTGGAGGCCATGCCAGGGCTGTAGAACTCCGGTACCACGTCACGCCGCAGCAAGGTGCGCAGATACTCGTGCAACCGGTTTTCGACCAGTGCCGGCACCGCCTGGCCGGCACTGCGCAGCCAGTTGAACGCCAGCGCGGTATAGGCGCTCAAGTAAGGGCTGACATAAGCATCGTCGGCCTTGAAGAAGCTCATGCCACCATTCGGCGCCTGGAAGCTCAGCGCCTGCTGCAGCGTGGTGGCTGGCAGCGCCTCCGCCTCCGGCCAAGTGAATTCCGGTTGAATATAGGCCCGCAGCGCCTTGAAGTGCGCCGCCATCACCGCCTTGCTGAGCTGCTGCTCCCAGCTGTGGTATGGGTAGTCCCGCAGGTACTTGAAGGCGCCGTCGACATTGCCGATAACGCTGGGCGAGAACAGCACGCTCAGGCCGCCGATATCGGTCTGCAGATCGGCGGGATAATGCACCGGCTGGTCGTAGCGGCCAGCACCGGCGAGGCTGCCGTAGGTGGCGGCGGTGAGCCGGCTGATCCGCTGCCGCACCGGCACCTCGTGCACCAGCTTGTCACGATCGGCGGCGTCGCCGGCAGTTAGGGTAAAGCGCAACAGCCCCGACTGGCGGGTCTGCACCGGCAGATACACCACCTGGCGCTGATACGGCTTGAGCCGCAGGCTCTGGTTAATTCGCTGCGGCGCATCGGCCAGCCCGTCCACCTGCCACTGCAGTTCCAGCGTGCGCTCGCGGTCGGTGCGGTTCATGACGCTGAAACCGGCCTGGAAGCGGTCGCCCTGCAGCACCTGGTTGGGCATAGCCGGGCGGATTTCGGTCGGCTGGTTGACTTGGAAACGAGTCTGGCCGAGGCCGAAGCGGTCCTCCGCGGTTACGCCCAGCACCAGTACCCGCCAGCCGGTGAGGTTATCCGGCGCCTCGAACTCGATCCGGGCGCGGCCGTGACCATCCAGCCGCACATCGGGATTCCAGTAGGAGACGTAGCGGTCGATCCGCCGGGCGTCCAGATCGCCGCCGTCGCCGCCAGCGTTGGCACCCTTCTTCTCGAATTTCTGCAGGCCGAGCAGCCGGGTCAGCAGGCTGTAGTTCGCCAGATCCAGCGCTTCCAGCTGGTAGAAGCCCTCGTATGGATCGAAGTAGCGCTCACCACCCTGGATCAGATCGAATACCGCCTCATCCAGCACGGCTACCGCCAGTTGCATCGGCTCGCTTTTGCCGTGCCGCGGTTGAGCGCTGAGGTCGACCTGCACCATCTCGCCGGGCCGGTACAACGGGCTGGCCGCCCTGGCCTCTATGAGCAGCTCCTTGTGCTTGTCGCGCACCCGGGTTTCGACGTAGCCCATGCGCATGGTCGGTCGCCCCAGGTCGGCGCCACCGTCGGCCGGCGGCGCCGCCACCCGCGGCGAGGTCACCACCACGGAGAGATAGAAACCGGGAATGTGATCGGCCGTGATCGGTACCTCGATCACCGGGGTGCTGCCCTCCAGCCGCTGCACCCGCTGCTCGATCACGCCGTAGCGTTCCACCGTAATCAACGCGTTGGCGCCCGGGAACGGGTTTTTCACCAGATAGCGGGCGGTGTCGCCGACCTGATAGCTGGCCTGCTCCGGGATGAGTTCCAGGCTGTTGTTGGGCTGCTCCTCCCACAGCACCTGGCCCTTGCCGGCTGCCCACTGATAGACCTTGGTTTCGTGACTGCGGCCCTGGCTGTCGGTGATCGCGGCAGTAACTCGATAGCGGCCGGCCGTCGGCGGCGTGAAGCGGCACGGCACGGCAGCCGCGGCCGTCTGCAGATCGCAGCGGGCCACTTCCCGCCACTCCTGGTTGTAGCGGGTGATGAAAGCATTGCCGGCGCCCTTTACCCGCGCCGCGGTGATGTTCTCATGCTCCACCCGCACCAGCGCCGGCACGGCGGCGGCAATCTTGCCGGCGGCATCGACCGCAATCACGTCGACCGCCGCCGGCTCGCCCTGGCGCAGCAGCCAGCCTTGCTGGCGCAGACCGACGTAGCGGTCGCGGCCGGCGTAGCTGGCATTGGCAAAGCCGGCGACGTACTTGCCGCGATCGTCGCTGACCGCGCTCTCCACATCCAGCCGGCCGTACAGCACGTGTTCGGCGGAGACAGTGAAGCTGGTCTGCAGTTCGCCCTGCTGGTCGACCTGAGCCTCGGTCTGGAACACCGTCTCCGGCGCGCGGTTATCGCGCAAGGTCTGGAAATAGAAACCGCGCAACGCCGCCCCTTCCGGCTGCAGGGCGCGCGGATACAGCCGCGCCGTCACCCGCGCCTCGGCATCGGCGTAGGGGCCGCCGGCGTACATACTGGCTAATGTTGTTACAGCGACCGTGTCGCCGGCCACGAACAGATCACCATTGAGCCGGCTGCCGACCTTGAACGCCGCCGGGGTGAAATCGGCCACCAGCACTTGCAGTGCCTGCAGTGGGTTGGGCAGATAGTCGGCCTTAAGCTCGAAGCGATACCAGCCGACCGCGCCGGACTCGGGTACGGTGAATTCACCGGCGAGCGCGCCGAATTCATCGAGCTGGATATCTTTCACCTCGGCAGCCAGCTTGCCGGCCGGGTCGGTGATACTCAGCTGATACGGTCCGCGCACAGCCGCCGTCAGGGTATGGTTGTTCTGGTTGCGGACATAAACCTTGTACTGCACGGTGTCGCCGGTTCGGTAAACGCCCTGCGCCGTGGTACCCCAGGCGCGGACGAAGCCGCCCCTGGGCCGGGCCCAGCCGCCGATACTCCAGCCGGTCACCGCGCCGCTGGAGATCTCGAAGTCACCGTCCAGCGGCAGCAGGGCGAAG
>DASULL010000262.1:0-4424 GCA_036278215.1 Gammaproteobacteria bacterium
TGGACTGCACTGCCGTTTCCACTTCCTGAAAGGTTGCTGTCAGCAGTTCCTGTCGCACAATGGGAAGAGCGTCCTGCTCGACCATGGCCTGCAACCTGCCAGGCAGATCGGTCAGCTCGACGGCCTCGACAGCGGCCTGCCGCGCTTCCGCGGCCAGCTGCGGAGCGAGCGCACGGGCAGCGGCGGCGCCGGCCTCGCGGGCCACGCCGCCGGCGACCTGCTGCGCGCTGTCTGTCGCCGCCTGGCGGATCTGCGCCTCCAGCGCGGCGACATCGACCGGCTCCGGCGACGGCGCCAGCCGGCTCAAAGCCGCCTCGACAACCGTAGCCGCCCGCCGCGCGGCGGCATCCTCAGCGTCGGTCTGCACCCGGGCCAGGCCATCGGCCAGCTCCTGGCGCAACTGCTCGAAGTAACGCAGGGCCAGCTGCTCGCTGGCTTCGCGGACAGCATCGTGGACCGCTGCCCGCGCGGCGTCAGGCGCAGATGTCGGCGCCTTCGGCTCCTGCACCCTTGCCACCGGCCGCGGAGACGCCGGCTCCACCGCTGGCGCTGGCCTGCTTGCCGGTGCAGCCCGCCGCTGCTGCTCTGCCGCCACTGCGTTCAGCACCTCGTCCAAGGCAGTCAACGTCGTCGGCTTGCCAAGGAAACCGGCGATGCCGATCTCGCGCGCCTTGAGGCGGTCTTCCTCGGTATCCTGCGAGGTGTACATCACGATCGCCGGCTTATGGCAGTCCGGATCGGCGAGCACGCGCCTGGAGGCCTCGAAGCCATCCATGTCCGGCATCATGTAGTCCATGAAAACCACATCCGGCTGATGGCTGCGCAGGTGCTCAAGGCCATCTTCACCGCAGCTCGCCATCGCGACCTCGATACCGCGATTCATAAGAAGCTTGGAAAGCGCGATGCGGGCAAGCCGCGAATCATCCACGATCAGCGCTGTTCTTATCTGCTGCTGCGCCATTCTCGACCCCACAACCAAAGCTGCATTTTTATTAGTCTTCTAGCACCCGCAGGCGCATCGTTGGCGAAGACTAACACAGAGCCGAAAGCGGAACTTTGCGGCAGGCCCGGCTTTGCAAAATTGATAAAAAAACCCGGCCGAAGCCGGGTTGAAGCACCAAGGAAGACCTGAACCAAAAATCGTTTAGCCGTCGACCGAGACGTGCTCGCGCCATTGCCGGCGGGCTAGCGCCAGCCACTCCCGGGCAACATCGCTGCCACCACAGGCCGCCTTGTAAAACCAGTGGATCGCCAGCCGCTCGTTTTGCTCGACGCCGCGGCCCTCCGCGTACATGACGGCGAGATTGTGCTGAGCGACCGCATGCCCCTGCTCGGCGGCGCGCCGGAACCACTCGGCGGCCATCGCCTCGTCGCGATGCACGCCCTGTCCGGTCGCGTACAAGAAAGCCAGTGCCTGCTGTGCTTCGGCCAAGCCGCGCATGGCGGCCCGGCGGTACAAGCGTGCTGCTCCGGGGAGATCGGCCGGCCGACCCTCGCCTCGTTCCTTGAACTGACCGTTTCGATAGTCCGCCCAAGCCTGTTCCATACGTCTTGTCATCGACAACTAGCTCCGAAGACGTAATTGCGTTGCCAAAAAATCTTGCAGGAACCGGGCCAACGCCTGTCGCCAATTGGCAACAGCTGTTTCAGCGGCGGAAGCAGAGATGGGGTGAAGTATTAGTGACGCAACGCGTCAGTTTGTGACAGCGCAATGACAGCCCGGGAGCTACTCTTGCAGCAAGACGATCTGCCCGTCGCGCACCTCGATCGGTAGCGCGCTTAACCCCTTGCCGACGCAAGGTCCGGCAACGCAGACGCCGTCTTCCACGCGAAAAAGGGCGCCGTGGGTGGCGCACTGAATGTATTCCAGCCCCGGATCCATAAACTGATCAGGCAGCCAATCGAGGGTGGTGCCTCGATGCGGGCAGACATTATGGTAGGCATAAGCGCGGCCAGCGCGACGCACCACAAAAATACCGGCAGGAGCGTCCTGCAGCGGCAGCCGGAAGCCTTTGCCGCTGTTTTCAGCCAATTCGTCAAGAGCACACAGAACCTGCATAACCAGCCCTGCTTGCAGCCGCCGTGCCAAATCAAAGCGGCGGGTAATGCGAAGCAGTATACCAATCCGGCAGCTACCGCTTGCCGTCGCGGGCATCCAGGCGCGACCATGATGCCCACCAAGCCTGTCACAACAATAAGCGACCGATGACCGACAACCGCCGCCTTGCCACACTGCTTGCAACTGCCTTCAGCCGCCGCATGCTGATCGCCCTGCTGATGGGGATCGTCTCCGGTCTGCCACTGCTGCTGACCGGCTCGGTGTTGCAAGCCTGGATGAAGCGTGAAGGGGTCGATCTCGGCACGATTGGGCTGTTCGCCCTGGTCGGCATCCCCTACACCTTGAAGTTCCTCTGGGCCCCACTGCTGGATCGCTACACGCCGCTGGCGCTGGGCCGGCGCCGCGGCTGGCTGCTGCTGTTTCAGCTCGCTCTGGCTGCCGGCATTCTGATGCTCAGCCTGCTCGATCCGGCGCGCCAGCCGTGGCTGCTGGCACTGGTGGCGGTACTGGTGAGCTTTTTCTCCGCCTCGCAGGATATCGTCATTGACGCCTATCGCCGCGAGTCGCTCAGCGATGAGGAGCTAGGGCTGGGCGCCTCCCTGTACGTCAACGGTTACCGCGTTGGTATGCTCACCGCCTCCGCCGGCGGCTTGATCCTTGCTGATTTCATCCCGTTCAGCTGGGTATATGTGCTAATGGCCGCCGCCATAGCGAGCAGCATTCTGGTCACCCTGTTCGCGCCCGAGCCGCCGATCGCGGCAGGCAGCCCGCAGACGCTGCGCGATGCCGTCGTCACCCCCTTCGTCGAGTACTTCCGGCGCGAGCACGCCCTGCTGATTCTGCTGTTCATTCTGCTTTACAAGATCGGCGACACCATGGCCGGCCACATGACCACCCCGTTCTATCTCGACCTGGGCTTTTCCAACAGCGAGATCGGCGCGGTGGTGAAGCTCTTCGGCTTCTGGGCAACGGTGGCTGGCAGCCTGCTTGGCGGTGTATTCATTCTGCGCCACGGGATCTATAACTCGCTGCTGGGCTTCGGCGTGCTGCAGGCTCTCTCCACCGCCGGCTTCGCCCTGCTCGCCGGCATCGGCTACGATCTGCGGGCGTTGGCGGCGGTCGTCGCCTTTGAAAATTTCACTGCCGGCATGGGCACAGCCGCCTTTATCGCTTTCATGGCCAGCCTGACCAACCGGAAGTTCACCGCAACGCAATATGCGCTGCTGTCCAGCTTGATGGGCGTGCCGCGCACTATCCTGGCGGCACCTACCGGCTACTTGGCCATGGGGCTCGGCTGGTCGTGGTTTTTCCTTTTCTGCACGCTGCTGGCGATACCGGGCCTGCTGCTGCTGCCACGCTTCCGCAGCTGGCTGCGGCCGGAAGCAGCGGCCGTGGCTCCCAAAGCCGAAACCGCACCGGCAACATAGCTGCCGGCCCCAACGGTTTCCCACATACCCAATAAGAAGGTAGTAAAATTTAAGGCTATGCCCACCTTATAGGGCGTTTCCACCTTCTTTCCGGGTGCGCACGCGCACCGCTGCCGCTTTCTGGAGCAATGATGAGCAAAGCAACCCAGCACAGCCGCCTTCTGATCCTTGGCTCGGGCCCAGCCGGTTACACGGCGGCGGTCTATGCGGCACGCGCCAATCTGCAGCCGCTGTTGGTCACCGGGCTGCAGCAAGGCGGGCAGCTCATGACCACCACCGACGTCGACAACTGGCCGGGCGATCCGGACGGGGTGCAGGGGCCGGAGCTGATGGAGCGAATGCTGAAGCACGCTCAGCGCTTCGACACCCAGGTGGTGTTCGACCACATTCACACGGTCGGCTTGGGTGAGCGGCCGTTCCGGCTGGAAGGCGACAGCGGCATTTACACCTGCGATGCACTGATCATCGCCACCGGCGCCAGCGCCCGCTATCTGGGACTGCCATCGGAAGAGGCGTATCTCGGACGCGGCGTGTCCGCCTGCGCCACCTGCGACGGGTTTTTCTACCGCAACCAGGATGTGGTGGTGGTCGGCGGCGGCAGCACCGCCATCGAAGAAGCGCTGTATCTGTCCAACATCGCCCGCACCGTTACCCTGGTACACCGGCGCGACAGCCTCCGCGGCGAAAAAATCCTGCAGGACCGGCTACTGCAACGCGCAGCCGATGGTAATGTCCGGCTTCTCTGGAATCATGTCGTCGACGAAGTGCTGGGCGATGCCAGCGGTGTCACTGGCGTGCGGCTCAAGAACGTGCACAGCGACGAGCAGCAGGAACTCGCCGTCAGCGGCGTCTTCATCGCCATCGGCCACACGCCGAACACCGCCCTGTTCGAAGGGCAGCTCGACATGAACGGCGGCTACATCACCGTGCAGAGCGGC
>DASULL010000263.1:0-4771 GCA_036278215.1 Gammaproteobacteria bacterium
TGAGTGCGGTCATAGGCGCTTTCTTAGTAGTGAGAGCGGACTTTATGGCTTCCGCTCAAAGGTTGATTGGGATTAGAGCAGCTGAAAGCGATCGATCGCCACGCCACCCCAAATGACGAAACAGATCAACAGCGCCAGCAACACCGCTGCCGATCCCAGATCCTTAGCCTGTTTGGAGAGATGGTGATAGTCGAAACCGATCCTATCCACCACAGCCTCTATGGCTGAATTTACGATCTCGGCGAACAGAATCAACAGGAGCGTGCCGATCAGGATACCGCGCTCGGCCCAGTCTCTGCCTAACCACAGTGCGACCGGCAGCAACACCGCAACGGCAAACAAATCGGTACGGAAAGACGCTTGCGTGCGGAAGGCGCTGGCAAGGCCGGCACAACTGTAGCCAAAAGCTTTCACCAACCGGCGCGCCTCGCCGACGGCCACGGTACGGTCAATGGCCGGCTGGCCTAACTCGCGCTGTTGAATATTCATCTCTTGAATTGCCTGCTTGGGCTAGCGCCCGTTTTAGCCGCGCACGGCTTTGAGCGCGGCGTCGTAGTTCGGTTCCTGACTGACTTCAGGCACCAGTTCGCTATAGATAACGCGATCCTGCTCGTCCACCACGAGCACGGCGCGCGCCAGCAGCCCGGCAAGCGGACCATCCTGCAGCAGAACGCCGTAATCGCGACCAAAATCCTTGGACCGCATGGCCGACAGCGGCACCATTCCCGCCATGCCTTCGGCGACACAGAACCGGCTGTGGGCAAATGGCAGGTCGGCGGAAATATTCAGTACCGCCAAGTTTGGTTGCTCAACCGCGCGCTGATAGAACTCCCGCACCGACTGTGCGCAGACCCCGGTGTCGACACTGGGGAAAATGTTCATCAGTTTTTTCCAACCAGCAAAGTCGGCCAAGCTCTTGTCGCTGAGATCTCTGGCCGTCAGGCAGAAATCCGGCGCCTTGGTACCGGTTGCCGGCAATTCGCCACTGGTGTGGATCGGCTGGCCCTTTAGTGTAATCGTCGCCATTGCTGCATGTCCTTCGCATTCTTGGCCATCATCCGGGTTGTGGCGCATGGCGTCGCTGCAGGTCCGAAACCTCCGTCGGACTAGCTACGCTTCCGCATCATTCTTCTTCATCTTCGCTGCTGGCAAGATCCAGATAGTCCTCGGCTCCCAACAGATCGTCCAGATCGGCTGGATCATCCGGGCGGATCCGCATGATCCAGCCTTCGCCGTAGGGATCACTGTTGACCAGTTCGGGGTTGCTGTTGAGCTCGCCGTTGGCGTCGATGATCTCGCCGGAGATCGGCGCATAGATATCGGAAGCGGCTTTCACCGACTCGACCACGGCACATGCTTCCGAGGCCTCTACCCGCCGGCCGATTTCCGGCGTCTCGATGAATACCAGATCACCCAGCGCTGCCTGGGCATGGTCCGTGATACCGACGACAACCGTACCATCGTCCTCCAGCCGGGCCCACTCATGTGTCGGCGCGTAGCGGAGTTCTTCTGGGGCGTTGCTCATCTGTGGCGTCTCCGTATGGGGGAAAGTCAGCCCGTGGGGGCGGAAAGGCCTATTCCAATAGGCTCTTAATAAAAGGTCAATATAGCGGGCCGACCCGGAGACGGTAAGTGGGGAGGAAGATTTCAGCCCTGTTCCAGAGTTTCCGGCAGAACTTCTGGCCGTTGACGGGCCTGATGCCCTTGGGCGGAGCGGCTGACCAACAGCAACACCGGTACCAGCCCCAGCGTGACCAGAGCTACGGCCGGCAAAGCTGCCCGCTCCCATAGGCCTTCTGAGGTCAACTCGAAGATTCGTACCGACAAGGTATCCCAGCCAAACGGCCGCAGCAGCAGCGTCGCCGGCATCTCCTTCATCACATCCACCGCCACCAGCAATGCGGCGGTGAGCAGGCCAGGCCGCAGCATGGGTATGTAGACGCGGCGAATAACCTCCATCGGCCGTGCACCGAGCAGACGGGCAGCGTCGTTCAGTACCGGCCGGATCTGCTCCAGACTGCTATCGACCGCGCCATAAGCGACCGCCATGAAGCGAGTGATATAAGCCAGGATCAAGGCCAGCACGCTGCCGGTAAGCCACTGCCCGCCGGTGCCAAGCCATGCAGCAATCCGGTTATCGATCCAGGTGAAACTGAGCATGATCCCGACCGCCAGCACTGAGCCCGGCATGGCGTAGCCGACGGTGGCGCTGGCCACTGCCCGTTGCGTCAGCGGATCGCGCTCGGCCCGCTTGGCGTAAGCCAGGAGCACCGCCAACACGACGGTAGCCAGAGCCGCGATCGTGCCGAGTTCCAGCGTATGCAGCAACAGCGATATGTAGTGGCTGTCCAGCTCGGCACTGTTCTGCCAAACCCAGATCAGCAGCTGCCCGACCGGCAGCAGGAAGCCACAACCCAGCACCAGCAATGCCAGCGCGGTTGCGCTCCAGGCCCACGGCCGCCGCAGCTGCAGCCGCCCGCCACGCCCCTTCAGACTCGCCTGGAAATAGCGGGCCCGGCCGCGCGCGCGCCGCTCCAGAAACAACGCTACCAGCACGAACAACAGCAGCAACGAAGCCAACTGCGCCGCCATCTCCAGACTGAAAAAACCGAACCAGGCTTTGTAGATCGCGGTCGTGAAGGTGTCGTAGTTGAAAATAGACACCGCACCAAAATCGGCGAGGGTTTCCATGAGAGCGAGCGACAAACCGGCCGCGATCGCCGGCCGTGCCATCGGCAGCGACACTCGGAAGAATGCCTGCAACGGCGACATACCCTGCATGCGAGCGGCCTCGAACAACGCCTGCCCCTGCCCCAAAAAAGCCGCCCGCGCCAGCATGTAGACGTACGGGTAAAGCGCTAAGGTCAGGACCATTATTACGCCGCCGGCCGAGCGAATCGGCGGCAGGCGGAATTGCGGGCCGAATACCTCTCGCAGCACCGTTTGCAGCGGCCCGCTGAAATCGAGCAGGCCGACGAACACGAACGCCAGCACATAGGCCGGCACTGCCAACGGCAGCATCAGCGCCCAATCGAACAGCCGCCGGCCAGGAAACTCGCAGGTGGCGGTCAGCCAGGCCAGCGACACGCCGATCAGCAAGCTGCCAACACCGACCCCCAGCACCAGCACCGCGGTATTACGCAGCAATCCTGGCAATAGCACGGAAGCCAGATGGGCCCACAATTCCGGCGCCGGCTGCAGCCATGCCAGCGCCGCCACCAGCACCGGCATCAGCACCACGCCCCCGGCGACCAGCGCGTACCAGCGCCAGCCGCTCCACGCCCGCCAGGGACGGGCGTGGAGTTTGAGAGTTGCGGCCAGCTCTGCCATGGGATTTAGCGGTAGCCTGCCCGATCCATCAGCATCACCGCCTGGGTCTGCAGCCGGCCTGCTTCGGAAACGTTGATGACGTCAGACTTGAACGATCCCCAGGCCTTTACCTGCGGGTCGAGCGGAACGTTCGGGTTGGCGGGATATTCCAGGTTGATTCCGGCAAACAACTCCTGCGCCTCCGCTGTCGACAACCATTCGAGCAGTCGTCTGCCCCCTTCCGGGTTCGGGGCATAGCGGGTAACGCCAGCACCGGACACATTTACATGAACGCCGGAGTCGTTCTGCCCGGCCCAGAACAGCTTGACTGGCAGGTTGGGATCGTCCTTCTGCAAGCGTCCGAAGTAATAGGTGTTGACGATGCCGACATCGCATTGTCCGGCGGCAATGGCCTTGATCAGCGAGGTGTCGTCGGAAAACGGTGGCGCTGCCAAATTTGCGACCCAGCCGCGCACCACCTGCTCGGTTTTCTGCTCGCCCAGCCGGGCGATCATCATCGCCACCAGCGACTGGTTATAGACCTTTTTCGACGTACGCAGGCACAGCTTGCCCTTCCAGCGGGGATCGGCAAGCTCAGCATAAGTCGACAGCTGCTCCGGCTTGACCCGCTCGGAGCTGTACACAATGGTGCGCGCCCGCACCGACAGCCCGTACCAACGGCCCTGCGGGTCACGCAGATATTCCGGAATATTCTTGTCCAGAACAGGCGACTTGAGCTCCGCCAGCACACCCTGCTCGGCGGCCTGCCAGAGGTTGCCGGCGTCCACCGTCATCAGCATGTCGGCACGGGTATTGCGGCCTTCGGCTTTGAGCCGGGCCAGCAGCGGTCCTTCCTTATCGGTGATATAGCGAACCGGAATTCCCGTTTCAGCGGTAAAGCGTTCGAACAGCGGCTTAATCAGTTGCTCGTTGCGGGCCGAGTAGACTGTCACAGGCTGAGCGGCGTGGGCCGCCAAACCAGCCAGGGCAAGCAGAGCGATACCAAGGCGCGCGAGAGGTTTACCGAAGCGCATGAGTATTCCTTTTGCCGAAAACCAACAAGTCTGGCAATGATAATGATTCGCATTTTGGAGTGCAAAGGGTTTTTGCGCCTGACTTGACTGGGATCAACAAAACATGTCCAGAAAAATAAAACTCGCCACAAAGTCGAAAAGGAACGAGAAGGCAGGGCTTCGCGTTCTCGCCATCCTGGAGGGTGTAATCGGGCTTCGCGCTGGACCGCCTCCCTTGCAGCCTCGTACTCGGGTCAGCGCGCGATCTGCGGCAGATCGGCTGTCAGCCCCATGGCCCGGTGCATGAAGAACGCCTTCAGCGGCGGCATGCGATCGACCAGGTCCAGCCCCAGACTGCGCGGCAGCGACAGCCAGGGGGAAGAGGTGCCGAACAGGGAATGAAAAGCATCCATAGTCGACTGCATCAGCAGATTGTCGCCGCGCCGCCG
>DASULL010000264.1:0-7126 GCA_036278215.1 Gammaproteobacteria bacterium
GGAAGCCCTGGGAGTAGCGGTGATCGCCGACCAGTTCGGCTCGTTTCTGCTGCTCTCGACGTTCGGGCTGGCGGTGGCAGCGCTTTACTCGGGCCAGCGGGTGAAGCCATTCAGCATCTTGCGCCGGATTCTGCTTTTCCCCGCCTTCTGGGCGCTGCTGCTGGCCCTGGCGCTGCGCGCCGCCGGCGAAGCGCCGGCTGTCCTGCTGGAGCTGAGCCAGCGGCTTAGCGTGACCCTGACGCCGCTGGCGCTGTTTTCGATCGGCCTGCAGCTGCGGTTGCGCAGCGCTGGCGGGGACGCTACTCCCCTGTTGCTCGGCTTGGGCTGGAAGCTGCTGCTGGCGCCGCTGGCGGTTGCTCTGTTGCTCTGGGCAAGCTCCGCCGACAGCTCTTCCGCCGCCGTCATCGTCTTACAAGCGGCCATGGCGCCGATGGTGACCGCCGGCATCCTGGCTCAGCAGCATGGCTTGGCGCCGGCGCTGGCCAGCCGGATGGTGGGGCTGGGCTTGCTGCTCTCGCTACTGACCACTCCCTTGCTGAACTACGCCATGAACTGGCTGAGCTAGCGGGTAGGCGCGGACCCGCCCGCCCTGTTAGGAGCCGCAGCAGCATGCCGGCAGGCTGTTCTGCTGCAGTCTGCCCAGCCAGCTGAGCCATAGATGATTGGGTCTCTGTGCCGCCGGCCTTTATGGCCGCTGCCGCGGCCAGCTCGCGGCTGAAGCCGCTCCTACAGGAGAAGGCCTTGCCAATCTGGAGCGACACACCCTGTAGGAGCACCCATAAAGGGCGTAATACGGCTTTAGCCGCGAGAGCCGGCCGGTAAGGCCGGCATATCCTGCATCAGCCAAGCTTGCTATTCATCCAACAGGATAAAAGCGCTCTCGCCGCGGCTGAGGTTACTGAGCAGTTCCTGCGCGGCGGCGATCTGCTCTGGCGGCAGCGCTAAGGTAAGCCAAGCGCCTTCGGCGTCGAACTCCTCAGCTTCCAGCACGGCGTTGAGACTCTCGAGCCGAGCTTTGAACGTCTCCAACTGGTTGTACGGGCAATGCCCGCGGGCGCGGTGGCGCGGCACGTAAGGCTCGCTGTCGCCAGCCTGCAGACACTTGGCGGCGCAACCGCCATAGGCGCGCGCCAACCCGCCGGTGCCGAGCTGGATGCCGCCATACCAGCGGGTGACCACCAGCAACACCCGATCGAACTGCTGCTGCTCTATGGCCGCCAGAATAGGCCGGCCGGCGGTGCCGCTGGGCTCGCCGTCGTCATTGAAGCGATATTGCTGCCCGAACACCCAGGCCCAGCAATTGTGCGTGGCATCGGCGGCACTCAGTTGCCGCAGCAGGGTCCCCGCCTCATCCGGATGCGGTAAGGGCACAGCCTGTGCCAGGAAACGGCTTTTGCGGATTTCTTCCTGGTAGTGGCAGGGGGCTTTGAGGAGAAACGTCATGGAGCGATCTTGAGTGCGGAATGAGGGTAAAAAGCGCAAGCTGGGCGTGTAGGCAGCTGGCGCCAAGCAAAGGATATTATGCTGATCCGGCCCGGCATGGGCGGCTACAGATTTGCCACAAGGTGGGGAACATATGAATCAGGATCAGTTTGCCCAGCTGTTGTCACGCGCTGAGCATGTGCTGACACGGGTCGAGAGCTTGCTGCCGCCGGCGCCGCCGGCACCGGACTGGAATCACGCCCACGCTTTCCGCTGGCGCAAGCAGGGCGGGCGCGGCTACCTCGAAGCCATCGCCAACCCGCACCGCATCCGGCTGGACGACCTGCGCAACATCGATCGGCAGAAAGAGCTGGTGGATCGCAACACCCGCCAGTTCGTGCAAGGGCTGCCGGCCAATAACGTGCTGCTGTCGGGGTCGCGCGGCACGGGCAAGTCGTCGCTGGTCAAGGCCATGCTGACGGAATACGCCGACCAGGGGCTGCGGCTGGTGGAAGTCGAGAAACATGATCTGGTCGACCTGCCCGATCTGATTCGACTGCTGCACGGTCGGCCGGAGCGCTTCATTCTGTTCTGCGACGACCTCTCCTTCGAGGCCGACGACCCCAGCTACAAGACACTCAAGGCTGCCCTGGACGGCTCGCTGGCGGCACCGCCGGACAATATCCTGATCTATGCCACCTCCAACCGCCGCCACCTGCTGCCGGAGTACTTCGCCGATAACCAGCAGACCCGCCATGTCGAGGGCGAGATCCACCACGGCGAAGCGGTCGAGGAAAAGATCTCTTTGTCCGAGCGCTTCGGCCTGTGGGTGTCCTTCTATCCTTTCGATCAGGACGCCTACCTCGCCGTGGTGTTCAGCTGGCTGGAGCAGCTTGGCGTGCCGATCGACGATGCCGAGGCGGTGCGCGCCGAGGCCCTGCGCTTTGCGCTGGGACGCGGCTCCCGCAGCGGCCGGGTAGCCTGGCAATTCGCCCGGGACTGGGCCGGGCGGACCAGGCTGAGCGCGTAAGCGCCGTATGGCTTAACTTTCAACGGCAACCAGTCGCCCCTGGCAGCACGACCCGCAACATGAAAAACATCGCCTCCGCTCGCCCCACGCTTGCCGATAGCAGCGACGGCCTGCCGGCGCCTCAGCGTCAGTGGGCGATATTCACGCTGGTGCTGGGCATCGCTATGGCGGTGCTGGACGGCTCCATCGTCAACGTCGCCCTGCCGACCATTGCCAAGGAGCTGGGTGCCAGCCCGGCCGCGGCGATCTGGGTGGTGAACGCCTACCAGCTGGCGGTGATCGCCACCCTGCTGCCACTGGCGTCGTTGGGCGACACCATCGGCTACCGCACCATCTCCCTAAGCGGCCTGCTGATCTTTACGCTGGCTTCGCTCGCCTGTGCCATGGCCGACTCGCTGGCCACGCTGACCGCCGCCCGCACCCTGCAGGGGCTGGGCGCGGCCGGGGTGATGAGCGTCAACGCTGCACTGGTGCGTTTTATTTACCCGCAGCGCCGGCTGGGCCGCGGCATTGGCATCATCGCTCTGGTGGTCGCGCTATCGGCCGCCGCCGGCCCTACCGTCGCCGCTGCCATCCTGGCCGTGGCCGATTGGCACTGGCTGTTTGCGATCAATGTGCCGGTCGGGATAGCGGCTTTGGCCATCGGGGTGCGGGCGCTGCCGGCCACCCGGCGCTCGCCGCACCCGTTTGACGTGATCAGCGCCATCCTCAATGCGCTGACCTTCGGCCTGGTGATCAGCGGCATCGACGGCGTCGGCCATGGCGCGCCGTGGCCATCGGTGGCGGCGCGGATAGGTGCCGGCCTGCTGTTCGGTGCGCTGCTGGTGCGTCGCCAGTTCAAGCTGCCTTCGCCGCTGCTGCCGGTCGACCTGCTGCGCATCCCGCTGTTCGCGCTGTCGGTCAGCACCTCGACCTGTTCGTTTGCCGCGCAGATGCTGGCGTATGTGTCACTGCCGTTCTATCTGCACGACGTGCTGGGCCGCAGCGCGGTGGAAACCGGCTTGCTGATGACCCCGTGGCCGCTGCTGGTCGGCGTGGCGGCACCGCTGGCCGGCCGCCTGGCCGACCGTTATCCGGCTGGGCTGCTCGGCGGCATTGGCTTGGCCGTGTTCGCGGTCGGGCTGAGCCTGCTGGCCCTGCTGCCGGCTGCGCCGGCCGATGCCGATATCGCCTGGCGGATGGCCGTCTGCGGCTTCGGTTTTGGCCTGTTCCAGTCGCCCAATAACCGGACCATCATGAACTCCGCCCCACGGGAACGCAGCGGCGGCGCCAGCGGCATGCTCGGCACCGCCCGCCTGGCCGGCCAGACGCTGGGAGCGGCCCTGGTGGCACTGATCTTCGGCGTCACCGCCAGCAGCAGCGTCACCATCGCCCTGACGCTGGCCGCCGGCTTCGCCGCCGTCGCCGCCGTGATCAGCAGCCTGCGGCTGTTGGCGCCAACAAACCCGTGAGAATGATGTTTACCACAGAGACGCAGAGGACACTCAGGAAGAGGAGATAAGGAATTCACCACAAAGGCACAAAGCTGCACAAAGGAAGAGGTTTTACTTGTGTTCCTTCGTGTCCTTCGTGCCTTGGTGGTTATTTCAAGGCTTTTCTCTGTGCTCTCGGTGTCTCTGTGGTGAACGCTTCTACGCCTCTGCCAGCAACTGCAGCTGCAGCAGCGCGCTCAGCTCTTCCAACGCCGCCTGGGGCTCGCCCACCTTGATGGTGGTCATGCCCAGTTCGCGCGCCGGCTTGAGGTTGATGCCGAGGTCGTCGAGGTAAACCACATGCTCCGGCGCCACGTCCATCTGCTCGCAGGCGTGCAGATAGATGCGCGGGTCCGGCTTGCGCATGCCCAGCTTGGACGATTCGATGACGCACTCGAACAGCGCCAGGATCTCGCCGATTTCCGCAGCGCGCTCGGCATTCAGATGCATGCCGGCGCCCTGCCCGGCACGGACATTGTTGGTGATGCAGGCTACCCGGTAGCTGCCGCGGATCAGTTGCAGCGCTCGCACCATCTCCGGCCGGACATCGCCGCCCAGCAGCTCGATCACTTTGCGGCCGGGCACGGGATAACCGGCGGCCCGCGTCTCTTCCTCGAAAGCGCGGTCGAACGCTTCCAGGTCGAGCTCGCTGCGTTCGAACCGGGCCCAGGCATTATGGTCGGGATTGACCGCGTTGACGCCGCGCAGGAAGTCCTTGGGCAGGCCATTGTCGCGCTCGAAGCGGCGGAACGCCTCGAACGGACTGCTGGTGATGACCCCTCCGAAATCCCAGAATACGGCCTTGATCGTCATTGTTGATTCCTCGTTGCAGACGCCAAAGACGCCATGCTACTCGCAAGCGCCCCCAACGCAACGAGGAATCTGTTACTCGGCCATCGCCTTGCGCGGCCTCGGCGCCAGCTTGACGTTGGTACGGCGGGTGTACTCCTCCGGTGAGAAATCGTCGACCTCGATGGCTTTGAGCCGCGCCGCTTCCGCCGCCGCCACCTGATCGGCTTCAGCTTGGCTGATTACGCCCGCCGCTACGGCCTCGGCCAGCCTGTCTGCCGAGCGGCCACGGGGAATCCTGCCGTCTTTCTGGGCTTGGCTGATGCGCCGCAGCAGCGGCAGCGCCGCCGTAACCAGCTCGAAGGCGTGCAGCAGCCGGCCAAGTCCAGGCCGTTGCGAATCGGGCAGGTAGACGTATTGCAGCAGTCGCTGGAACTGCTCGCCAGGCTGCTGAATGGCGCAGGCAGCCGGTTCGTGCAACCGGTCGCGCACGCCCAGGCCGAGCGGGTTGAGCCGCAGCCACCAGCGGCTGGGACCGCGCAGCATAGCGCCGAGTACTGGTGCATCAAAGTTGGCGTAGATGCCGTCGAAGGCCTGCTGGATCTGCTCCAGCATGTACTCCATGGCCCACTGCACCAATGGCAGGTCCTCGGCGCGGCGGCCCTCGGCCTCGTAGCGGCGCAGCGTCGCCATGCCCAGGAACAGCCACGACAGCACATCGGCATAGCGGCCGGTCAGGTTACCGCGCGCTTTCAGCCGACCGCCGATGGCGAGCAGCGCCCAATCCGCCAACAGCGCGAACCGAGCGGAAGCCCAGCCGAGCCGACGATAGTAGACCGCCGTTGGCCCGCGCACCGGCACGCTGACCGTCCAGCCGCGGGTCATGCTGCGGATGGTGGCCCGGCCGAAGGTCACCAGAGAATGCTTGAGCCAGCCGAGCAGACTGTCGCGGAAGGCATCGACATCGTCCCGCTCGACCGCATCCAGCACCCGCAGCGCATATGGATGGCAGCGCACCGCGCCCTGGCCGAACACGATCAGGGTACGGGTGAGGATATTGGCGCCTTCCACCGTGACCGCCACCGGCGCGCCGATGTAGCTCTCGGCGATGATGTTGTTGGGGCCGCGCATGACACCGGCACCGGCAAGCACATCCATGGCGTCGGTGACCAGCTCCTGAGCCAGGTCGGTGAAGCGGTACTTCATGATCGCCGAGATCACCGGCGGCCGCTGGCCGCGGTCGATGGCAGCGCAGGCGTAGGTGCGGCCGGCCTCGAGGGCATAGTTCAGCGCCGCCAGCTTGGCGACCTTGGCCTGCACGCCCTCCATCATCCCGATGGGAATGCCGAACTGCTCCCGTACCATGCTGTAGGGGCCGGCCGCGGCCGCCGCCTGCTGGGCGGCACCGATGGCACCGGCCGGGAGAGAGATCGCCCGGCCACCGGACAGCGTTTCCATCAGCATGCGCCAGCCTTTGCCGGCATACTCGACGCCGCCGATGATGTTGCTAACCGGCACCACCACGTCCTTGCCGACCAAGGGGCCGTTCGGGAACGGCGTGATCGGCTCATGGTGCCGGCCCAGCTCGAACCCCGGCGTGCCGCGCTCCACCAGCACCACCGTGATGCCGGGCCACTCGCCTTTGCCCAGCAAGTTGTCCGGGTCGTGCAGCTGCACTGCCAGGCTGGCGATATCGGCGATCGGCGCCAGGGTGATGTAGCGCTTGCGGAAGTTCAGCTTGAGCTTGAGCTCGCCGGCGGCGTCCTGGAACACCAGCGCTTCGGCCTTGATGGAGGCGGCGTCGGAACCGGCGGTAAGCTCGGTCAGACCGAAGCAGGGCGTGAGCTCGCCACTGGCCAGCCGCGGCAGGTACTTGGCCTTCTGCGCCTCGGTGCCGTACTCCGCCAGCAGTTCGGCCGGGCCAAGCGAGTTGGGAATCACCACGACGGTCGACACCGCGCCGGCGGCCGGCGCCAGCATGCCCATGACGACGCTCTTGGCGAGCGCGCCCATGGGCCTACCGCCATATTCGGCAGGCACGCTGAAACCGTAGAAACCTTGCTCGCGCAGATAGCGCAGCACGTCTTCCGGCAGCTCCCGGGTGACGCTCAGCTGCCACGGATCGACTCGCCGACAGATCTCGCGGGTCAGCCCATCGACCAGCGCCTGTTCCTCCGAGTTGAGCGGCGGATACGGCTCGGCCAGCAGTTGGAAGAAATCGGGATTGCCGCGAAAGAATTCCCCGTCGATCCAGACGGTGCCGGCCTCCAGGGCGGCCCGTTCGGTCTCGGATACCCGCGGCAGCATCTTGCGCGCCCGCATGGTGTTCATTATCGCCTTGAACATGGTGCCTCCTGGCAAGCCGTAGAGCAGCGATTCAAGCTTGGCGCCAGCTCGTCTTGCCGAATCCGGG
>DASULL010000265.1:0-8865 GCA_036278215.1 Gammaproteobacteria bacterium
AAGCATGTTATTGCCTGCGACCTGGATCCGGATGCCCGGCTCGCTACGCTCCATAACGCCAAGCTCAATGAAGTAAGGCTTGTAATAGCGGATGATTTCGACAGCGTGACCGAGCCTGTCGACCTTATCCTCGCCGCCGATGTTCTGTACGACCGCAGCAACCTGCCTTGGCTGTCGCGGTTTCTGGGACGCGCGCCGAGCGTCCTGCTCGCTGACTCTCGAATCAAGAACCTTAATGAGCCGGGTTACCACTGGATCGGCCAGTACACCAGTAGCACTTGGCCGGATCTGGATGAGTTCGACGATTTCCGCCAGGTAAATCTTTACGCAGGAGCTAGCGCAAGTCGCCTGGAAGACTCGGCAGCTAACACCAGCGAATAAACTTGCTGGCCGCATGGCCATGGCTGGCAATCGCCACGATCTCCTCCAAACCTGCCACTTCGCAAGGCGCACTTGAAGCAGCCCGGTGCAACCATCCGGCCATTTGCGATGGCCGAGCTAACTCTCACCTTTTCTTCCTATTCCGGAATCCCTGATCGTGGTCAGTCGGTGTCGTTGTCGATACTTGACCTGGCAATGCGAATAGTTATTATTAGCGCAATTAGAATTATGCCTTGGCGGAGTCCATTGATGTCATCCCCCCCTCGCCCTCAGCCCTGTCAAGGACGGATGCTGCATCCTTGGACCGCTGCCTTGCCTCTGCTATTGACGCTTCCTTGTGGAACCGGCCTGGCCCAATCCGCCACTACGGAACCTTTGCGCCTGAGCCCCCTGGTCGTCAGCGCCTCCGGCTCTGAGCAAGATATCAAGGAAGCGCCGGCCAGCATTGCCGTGATCACCCGGGAGGAGCTGCAGGAGAAAAATGTCAGCAGCATCGCCGAGGCGCTGGAAGATGTGGAGGGGGTGGACGTCAAGGCCAGTGTCGGCAAGACCGGCGGCATGAACATCAGCATCCGCGGCATGCCGAGCGACTACACGCTGATCTTGATCGACGGTCGCCGCCAGAACAACGCCGGCGACATCACGCCGAACGGCTTTGGCGAGACCCAGACCAGCTTCATGCCGCCCGTATCGGCGATCGATCGTATCGAAGTCATCCGCGGGCCGATGTTGACCCTTTATGGCTCCGATGCCATGGGCGGCGTGGCCAACTTCTGACACAGCGTCAGAGTCGGCGACTGGAAACGGCACAGGGAGGCGCCGGCTTTTCAGCCGGCTCCTGCCACGACATATTGCAAGCGTGGACGTCGCCGGTGGTTTTTCCGCGACCAGGCGAAGAAGGTTTATGTGCGGGATCGCCTGCCGGCCAGCATCGGCAGTCGACCGCGTTCTGCACGAATTGCTGGGCACTGGTATGGTCGCACCCTTACAAGCGCAAAATCGCTATCAGCGGGATATTGATTAGTGGCTTTCAGTACATCAAGGAGAACTCTATGCAACTTCGACGGCTGTTCCTGCCTCTGCTGCTGATGCTGTCGGTAAACGCTGCCTGGGCTGACAGCGACGGACATGATGACGATGCAACCAAGGTCCGCATCGTCATGGGCGAGATGTACTTCCAGGTCGATGGCGGAGCAAAGGGCACTCCATTGCGCTTGCAAACTGGCAAACGCTATGAGCTGGTCTTCCAGAACAGCGGCCAGATGAAACACGAGGCTCTGCTTGGCCGGGGCGTTATCGTCCGCGATGGTCGCCCTCGCGACTACCAGGAACACCTGCTCGGCTCGACTGAGGTCGATATTGAGGTGGAAACCATGGTCAATGGGCAGAAGCGGGATATTGAAATCGAAGCCGCCGGCATCAAGGAGCTGGAACTCGAACCAGGCACGGAACTCACGCTGAGCTTCACCCTGCCGGCCCAAGCCAAGGGCGAATGGGAGCTGGGCTGCTTTATTGCCGGCCACTACGAGGCGGGCATGCGGTTGGATCTGCTCGTCGAGTAGACTCCGCCCAGCCTCCATCCACCGGCCTGCGCCAGCATCCGCAACGTAGGCTGGATGCGCCGGGCTCGCTCCGGCGCTATTTCCTTCCTGCTGACTCGCTCACGCCTCTTCTGGGCTTTGTAGTTAAGCGCATCGCCCCATTCTTTAGGGGGACAGGGCACCAGCCGCTTATCTTCGTGTGCCCGGAGGTGACGCCATGTTGACATCGGCGCTTGCAACAGCGCTTCTTGTGGTCAGTGCCACTGCTGGGGCCAAACCTCAGCAGAATGTGCATGTCCAAGACTGGGAAACGACGGTTACCGACGACGGCGCCGGCAGCCTAACCTTTCGAGCCATGACGCTCGAAGAAACCAAGCCCCGTGAAGACACGCTCGTACTTGCACTCGATAGACTACCGAATCAGTGCGATACAGTGTTGATCTCGATGGCGGTGGTCGGACAGGAGACCCACGGCTTGCCAGGCGGCATGCTGTCCCCGAACTTCCTCGGGGTGATGCAGGTGGATCAGCGTAAACCGCGTCACTTCGACTATCGGTTCCTGACCGACCCGCACTTCGACAATGTAATTCTGGTGCAGCTGACCCACTGGGACGGCGACAACAACCTGCTCGATGAAGTCCGTAAGGGGAACAAGTGGCAGTTCCGCTTCGACGTAGATGGAGAAGAGCACTCCTGGCGGTTTTCGCTGAAAGGAGTTACCTCGGTGCTCGAGCAAACCTACAAGCAGTGCGTCGCCAAGCGGGAAGAAGCACCTGCGGAGACGCCGCTGGAGCAGGCCTCGCTGGCAGATGAGTACGCGCTATAGAGCATTTATCGACGGGTTCAGGGGCTTGCTGAACCCGCCGAGATCGGGCTCCCTATCGCTTCAGGCGATACTGGTTCCCCCGTCCACGGCCAGGTACTGACCGGTAATGTGCCGCGATGCCTCGCTGGCGAAGAACACCACGGCGCCCTTCAGGTCCTCATCGCCGCCCAGACGATGCAACGGCGCCATGGCAACGGCGCGCTCGCCCACCGCCGCCAGCACACCCTGCGACATCTTGGACGGGAAGAACCCCGGGCAGATGGCGTTGATGTTGATGTTGTACTTGCCCCATTCGGCCGCCAAGGCACGGGTAAAATTCACCACCGCGCCCTTGCTGGTGTTGTAGGCAATCGCCGACATCGCCGTGGAACCGCGCAGGCCGGCAATAGAAGCAATGTTGATGATCTTGCCGGCGCGCCCCGGGATCATGCAGCGACGAGCAACCTCTTGGGTGATGAAGAATAGCCCATCGACGTTCAGGTTCATGACCTTGCGCCACGCCTCAGCCGGATACTCCTCAGCCGGCGCGCCCCAGCTTGTACCGGCATTGTTGACCAGGATGTCGATGGTGCCGTAGTGCTCGATCACCCGCTCCACCATGGCCGGAATGGTGTCGAACTGCGACAGATCGCCGGCGACCGTGAGCACCTCGACGTTGCGCGCCTGCAGGTGGGCAGCCGCCTCATCCAATTCGGCTTGCTTGCGGGCAGTGATGGCAATCTTCGCGCCCATCTCGCCCAGGGCTTCAGCCATCTGCAGGCCCAACCCTCGTGAACCACCGGTGATCAAGGCAACCTTGCCGCTCAGATCGAACAGATTCTTCACGCTCATTTCGTGCTCCAGGTTAGAAGTAGCTTAGCGCCCGGCGAGCGTGTCGAACGCGGTGGTTTCCCGATCCGCCGCCTCAGCGCGTGCCTTGATCAGCGCTTTGATCTTCTTGTGCGGGAAGACATAGAACTGGTTTTGCTCGACCGCAGCCAAGGTCATCTCGGCGATTTCCTCGGCAGATATGCGGCCGTGCTGGACTGCGTAACGGATGCGCTCATCGCGCCGCCGCCGCGCTTCTGTCATGGGCGCGGTGTCGGCCAGCTCGGCTGGACGGTTGCGGGCAGAATCGACGATAGGAGTCGGGAAGAACGCTGGCGACAGCACCGTTACCCCGACGTTATCCGCGCCGGCATCCTGCAGATCGAAGTTCAGCGTCTCGGATATGGCCACCACAGCACACTTGCTGGCGTTGTAAATGCCACTGCCCGGACCGTTCAGCCAACCGGCCGCCGAGGCGGTATTGACGATATGCCCTCCGCCCTGCTCGATCAGCATCGGCACGAAGGCCTTCAGCCCCCAGACGACACCATAGACATTGACCCCGAACACCCACTGCCAGTCCGCCGCCGTGTGCTCCCACAGCGGCCCGCCGACACTGACTCCAGCATTGTTGAACAGCAAATAGGCGCCACCAAAGCGCTCTTTGGCGCGGCGGGCCATGGCTTCGACCTGCTCCAGCTTGGACACGTCGACCCGCATGATCTCGGCCTCGACCGCAGCCTGCGCCTCGGTCGCCAGCCGCACTGTCTCCGCCATGCCGGCCTCGTCGACATCGGCCAACAGCAGCTTCATGCCGCGTCGAGCACAAGCCAGCGCAAGCTCGCGCCCTAGGCCGCTACCGCCACCGGTGATGACCGCTACCTTGCCGTTCAACTCTTTCATCCCGCTCCTCCCGCAAAGCTTTTAAGTGAGATAACCGCCACAGGGGCGCAGAGGAAAAAACGAAGATTCACAGATTGCCAAAAGCGTCTGTGAATCTTCGTACTCTTTTACAATTTTATAGTTAGTTCGAGCTTTTCACTCTGCGCCCCGTGACGCGCTCCTCTCCTTGTTATCGGTTCAGGTACGGCCGCAGTTCCTGGCGGGCGATCGCGTTGCGGTGCACTTCGTCCGGGCCGTCGGCGGTACGCAGATGGCGGGCATAAACGAACATGCTCGCCAGCGGGAAGTCCTCGGTATAGCCGCCGGCACCGTGCGCCTGAATCGCCCAGTCGATGACCTTGCAGGCCATGTTCGGTGCGGCCACCTTGATCATGGCAATCTGCTTGGCGGCAGCCTTGTTGCCAACCGTGTCCATCATGTACGAGGCGTTCAGCACCAGCAGGCGGGCCTGGTCGATCAAAATGCGCGACTCGGCGATCCGCTCGCGCCACACGCCCTGGTCGGTCAGCACCTTGCCGAAAGCCACTCGGGATGCCAGCCGCTTGCACATCAGCTCCAGTGCCCGCTCGGCCTGACCGATCACCCGCATGCAGTGGTGGATACGGCCCGGCCCGAGGCGGCCCTGCGCGATCTCGAAGCCCCGGCCCTCGCCGAGGATGACGTTGGAGGCCGGCACCCGCACGTTCTCGAACAGGATTTCCGGATGGCCCTTGGGCGCGTGGTAGTTGCCATAGACCGACATGTCGCGGACGATGGTCACGCCCGGAGTATCCTTGGGCACGATGATCTGGGTCTGCTGCTTGTGCCGGTCCGGATTGTTCGGATCGGTCTTGCCCATCAGGATGAAGAATTTGGTGCGCTCGTTGCACGCGCCGGAGATGAACCACTTGCGGCCGTTGATGACGTACTCGTCGCCGTCACGGACAATGCTGGTCTCGATGTTGGTAGCGTCGGACGAGGCCACCAACGGCTCGGTCATGGCAAAAGACGAGCGGATCTTGCCTTCAAGCAGCGGATACAGCCACTGCTGTTTCTGCTCCTCGGTGCCGTAGCGGACCAACACTTCCATGTTGCCGGTGTCCGGCGCCGAGCAGTTGAACACTTCGGACGACCACATCACCCGGCCCATGATCTCGGCCAGCGGCGCGTACTCGAGGTTGCTCAAGCCAGGGCCGTAATCAGCTTCCGGCAGGAACAAGTTCCACAGGCCCTGCTCGCGGGCAATGACCTTCAGCTCCTCGACGATGGGCACGGTAGCGTAGGCATTGCCCTTGCGGCCATTTTCCATGACCTGCTCGTGGTAAAGGCGCTCGTTTGGATAGATATACTCGTCCATGAACGCGTTGAGACGCTGCTGCAAGCTCTTGACGCGGTCTGAATATTCGAAATTCATGGTCCAGCTCCTGGGTTGTCACCCGGCGGAAACCCTGCCGAGGTAAAGGTATTCGAAGTCGCAATTGCGCTGTGAGCGTTTCGGACTGCTGTGCTGGATACAGCATGCCGGGCACGGCAGCCTCCAGCAAATCAATGTTTTAGTTGTGAACTATAAAGAGCATGGATATTAATCGTATCGATCTGAATCTGCTGATTGTGCTGGAGGCGATCTACACCGAAGGCGGGCTCACCCGTGCCGCCACGCGGCTGGGCGTCACTCAGCCGGCAATCAGCTATAGCCTCGGCCGGCTGCGCGAACTGCTGGGCGACCCGCTGTTTGTACGGGAAGGCCACGCCATGGTACCGACGCCATTTACCCGTAACATGATCGAGCCGCTGCGGCGCGCCTTGCGCAGCGTCGAGACCATGCTCAACGACCTCAACCGCTTCGAGCCGCAGACTGCGGAACGCCGCTTTACCCTCGGCTGTCGCGATGCGCTGGAATCTCGGGTGCTGCCGCGGCTGATGAACCGCATTACCCGCGCCGCCCCTCACGTTGAACTGGCGACTGTCCAGTTCAGCCGCCGTGATGTGAAAGCCGATCTGTTCAGCGGCCGGCTGGACGTGGTCACTGACGTGATCCTGCCGAAATCCCGCCACATCCGGCATATCCCGCTAAGCAGCGATCAGTTGGCGGTCGTCGCCCGGCGCGGACATCCACACATCGCCGACCAACTGTCGCTGGACAGCTATCTGGAACAGGGGCACATACTGGTCAGCTCACGACCCAGCGGCCCCGGCGTGGAAGACTTCGAGCTCAGCCGTCGCGGCATGCAGCGACGAGTGGTACTGCGCTGCCAGCACTACTTCGCCGCGCTGCGGGTGGTCGCTGAAACCGATCTGATTGTCACCATGCCGCGGCGGTTGGCGCGGGTGGTCAACCAGCAGGCCGACCATCAGATCCTGTCCTTTCCGTTGGAAATGCCCCGCCACGACCATTACTTGCTGTGGCACGAGAACATGGACAACGACCCGGCCAACTGCTGGCTGCGCGAGCAGATCGTTCAGGCTTTTGCCGATACGGAAGATGATACTGACAACCTGCCGTGGCAGTAGAGAGATGTTGTTGGCAGCGACGTTCTTGGCTGGGCTGTGACTGCGCTGTCCCAGCCGGTTACGCCTGAACGCCTTGATACCCTTCAGTATCCTCCCACAGAGCCGCTCGGCTCAGGAATGGCAGCCGGTTCTTCTGTAGGAGCACCCATAAAGGGCGTAATACGGCTTTAGCCGCGACAGCCGACTTTTAATCAGCTGCTTTAGCCGCAGCCGGCCGCGGCTAAAGCCGTGAGCCGTTGTACGGGGCCCCATCAAGGGCCATCGGCTGAAGGATCAATCATTTTCCGCGAATAAAGAAAACCGCCGCCCTCGGCAGAGGACGACGGCATGCACAAGAAATCGAGTCTAGTAGCCCATCTTCTTCTTCAGATCCTGATCGATCCAGACGCGGGCATAGATCGGCCCCGGACGCATGGCCCCGACCCGCAACTCGCCGTTGTAGTTCTTCACCCACGGCCACCAGGCGCGGTAGGCCATCTCGGTCGGCAGCCAGACCTGCGGCACCGCCTCCTCGATGATGTAGCGGTTCATGGTACGCAACAGCTCGTCCCGCTTGGCAGCATCCTGCTCTCCCTGAGCTGCCAGTATCATCTGGTCGAACTTCTCGTCCGAGTAGAACGACGGGTTCCAGGTCTGCCCGGTCACGTAGCTCTTGCGCAGCACTGCCAGCGGGTTACCTTCGCTGTTGTTGATCAGGTAGCCGCCGGTACGGTCCTCATTGCGCATCTGCGAGAGGAAGGCGCCGTACTCCAGCGTCTTGATGTTCATCTTGACGCCGACCCGCTGGTAGTAAGCCTGCAACATGGGCGCGACGTCCATGTGGTACGGCGCGCAGGAGCAGACCATCAGATCGAAGCTGAAACCCTTCGGGTAGCCGGCCTCGGCCAACAGCTTCTTGGCCTTGTCGACGTCGTACTCAAACAGCTCCTGAGCAGCCGGTGACAGCTCGCTAAGCGGCTGATACAGGCCAGCCCAGCGCACCGAGAACGGGTAGTTCAGCAACTCTCCCTCGCCGTTGAGCACCGACGCCAGGATCTCCTTCTGGTTGACCGCGATATTCATTGCTCGCCGTACCCGCACATCGTTGAACGGCGGCTTGTCGGTACGCAGTGCAATATAGGTGCCTTGCGAAGCGACGCCGCTGCGGAACTGCAGCTGCGGTGCGGCCTTCTTCAGCTGATCGACAAACTGCCAACGGATGGCCTCCATGATGTCGATCTTGCCGCTGGTCAGTGCGGCGATCGCGCTCGATTCGTCCTTCATGATGTGATAGATGACGCGATCATTCAGCGGCAGCTTGTACTCTTTGCCGTTGATAGTCTCGGTATCCCAATAGCCTTCGTTCTTGTCGTAGACCTGCTGGCGGCTCTGCTGCACATTGGCCACCTTGTATGGTCCCGAGCCGGTCGCATTGCGCCAGTCGGCGCGCTTGGCCGGATCTAGCGCAAACCACTCCTTAGGCAGGATGCCGCTCCAGAACCCCCAGCCGATCCGGTAACCCCAGTTGGAGTGATACTGGTTCAGGTGCGCCACCACGGTGTGGTCGTCCACGGCTTCCCATTCCTTGATGAAATCCCAGTACGTCGGGATGCGCCGCTCGCTCTTCCACATCTCCTGGAAGCTGGTGACGACGTCCGCCGCAACCAGCGGCCGCCGCTCCATGACGCCTTCCTTTGCCGGCCAAAAGACGTTCTTGCGCAGCTTGAACTCGAGCCGCAGCGGGTCGTTCTTCAGCTCCCAGCTCTCGGCCAGTTCACCCCGGTAATGCGCCTCTGGAATATAGTCCGACGCCACGAAGGTGTTCTCATTGCTGCCACCGGGCCCCTTGCTGAGGTCGCCGGCAATCAGTGTGGTAAGTTGCAAGCCGTCGTGGTTCTGCTTCCAAGGCCAATGCATGAAGTCCCATGTCACCGCATC